>DASPFU010000192.1:0-2624 GCA_035620935.1 Gemmatimonadales bacterium | reverse complement strand
GAGCCGGTCGTTCCCGGGATGCGACGGCTCCCGGCTCCCGGCTCCCGGCTCCCGATCATAGGAACCTCGGTCGGTACCGATTCAGCGTTTCATACTGGCCCGGCCAGGGCAGCGGGTACCCCAGCTCCCAGGCCGCATGGCGGGTCCAGTAGGGGTCCCACAGGTGGGCCCGCGCCAGCAGGCACAGGTCCGCCCGGCCCGCCGCGAGGATCGTGTTCACGTCGGCGTACGATGAGATGTTGCCCACCGCCATCGTGGCGATGCCGACCTCGTGGCGGATCCGGTCGGCGAACGGCGTCTGGAACAGGCGGCCATACACGGGGCGCTGATCGGGGACGGTCTGGCCCGCCGAGACGTCGATGATGTCGCACCCATGCGCGTGGAACAGGCGGGCCACCTCCACGGCGTCGGCGGGCTCGTTGCCGCCCGGGTACCAGTCCACGGCCGAGATCCGCACCGACATCGGCCGCTCCGCGGGCCACACGGCGCGCACGGCGTCGAACACCTCGAGCGGAAACCGCATGCGATTGGCGAGCGGCCCGCCGTACGCGTCGGTGCGCCGGTTGGTCACCCCCGAGATGAACGACGCGAGCAGGTAGCCATGCGCCATGTGGATCTCGAGCATGTCGAAGCCGGCCGCGATCGCGAGCCCGGTGGCACGCGCGTGGTCGGCCACGACCCGATCCATGTCGGCGCGCGTCATCTCCTTCGGGACCTGACTGTGCGGGAAGTACGGGATCGGGGACGGGGCGACCAGCGGCCAGTTGCCGGCGGGGAGCGGCTGGTTGTCGCCCTCCCACATGCGCTGCGTGGATGCCTTGCGGCCGGCGTGGCCCAGCTGCACGGCGATCCTGGCCGCGGTGTTGGCGTGCACGAAGTCCACGATGCGCTTCCATGCGGTGGCGTGCTCGGCGCGGTACAGGCCGGTGCAGAACGGCGAGATGCGCCCCTCCGCCGAGACGTCGGTCATCTCCGTGAACACGAGGCCCGCGCCGCCCATCGCGCGGGAACCGAGGTGGACGAGGTGCCAGTCGTTCGGCATCCCGTCCTCCGCCGAGTACTGGCACATCGGTGACACGGCGACGCGGTTCGTCAGGAGCAGGTCCCGCAGGTGGAACGGCGTGAACATCGGGGGCGGTGCGGGGGCCGCCGGGGCTGGCGTGCCCGCCTCGCGGTGTGCGCGCTCGGCGAACCACCCGTCGACCCGCGCGACGAACGCGGGGTCGCGCGTCTTCAGGTTGCCGTGCGTGATTCGCAGGGACCGCGTGAGCAGGGTGAAGGCGAACTGCAGCGGCTCCAGGTCCATGTAGCGCTCGGTGTCCTCGAACCACTGCAGGCTCACCTGCGCCGCGCGCTGCAGGCTCTCGACGGCGGGGCGGCGGGCCTCCTCGTACGCCGCCAGCGCCGCCGGGATGTCCGTGTGTCGCCGCAGCGCGCCGGCCAGCGCGACGGCATCCTCCATCGCGAGCTTCGTGCCGGACCCCACCGAGAAGTGGGCGGTGTGCGCGGCATCGCCCACCAGCACGAGGTTGCCGTGGGACCAGCGCGCGTTGCGGATGGTGGGGAAGCTGCGCCACAGCGACCGGTTGCCGATCAGCTGGTGGCCCGCCAGCTCGTCGGCGAACAGGCGCTCGCAGAAGGCGATCGTCCCGGCCTCGGAGGCCCGGTCCATGCCGGCGGCGCGCCAGGTGGCCTCAGTCGCCTCGACGATGAACGTGGAGCGCTCCGGCTCGTACTGGTAGGCGTGCACCCGCCAGAGGCCGTGCGGGTCGTGCTTGAAGTAGAAGGTGAACGCCGGGAACGGTCGCGTCGTGCCGAGCCACACGAACCGGTTCGGCCGCGTGTCCACGGTGGGTGCGAGGTGCTCGCGGTAGCGCTCGCGCACCAGCGAGTTCACCCCGTCGGCGGCGAGCACGAGGTCCGCACCGCGCAACGTCTCGGGATCCGTCACCTCGCACTGGAAGCGGAGGTCGACGCCGAGGTCGCGGCAGCGGTCGGCGAGAATGGCGAGGAGGGTGCGGCGGGAGAGTCCCGAGAACCCGTGCCCGGTGGACGTGATCGCGGTGCCCTGATAGTGGATCTCGATGTCGTCCCAGCGGTGGCTGTGCGCGGCCATCGCGGCGGTCACGGTGGGATCGGCGGCGGCGAGCGCTTCCTCGGTGGCGTCGGAGAACACCACGCCGAACCCGAACGTGTCGTCGAGCCGGTTGCGCTCGTGGACGACGATCTCGTGCGCGGGGTCGGCCTGCTTCATCAGTGCGGCGAAGAACAGGCCGGCGGGGCCGCCACCGATCACCGCGATCCTCACGATCCGTCCGCCAGGAGGTGGCCGGCGATCACGAGGTGCTGGATCTCGGTCGTGCCCTCGTAGATCCGCAGGGACCGCACGGCACGGTACAGCCGGTCCACCGGATGGTCCGCGAGCACGCCGCGTCCGCCGAGGATCTGCACCGCATCGTCCACGATGCGCTGCGCGGCCTCGGTGGCGAAGGCCTTCGCCATCGCCGCCTCGAGGGTGACCCGCTGCGCGCCGCCGTCCGCGTCCCACGCGGCCCGGTACACCAGCAGGCGCGCCGCGGTGAGATCGGTCGCCATCCGCGCGATCTTGTCCTGCACCAGCTGGA
>DASPFU010000191.1:0-21090 GCA_035620935.1 Gemmatimonadales bacterium | reverse complement strand
CCCGTCCCCCGTCCCCCGTCCCTCCCATCGGATCCACGCCGCGACCCCGAGCACCGGGAAATCGAACGACCCACGCCGCCGCAGCTTGTGGTACACGCAGTCCCAACCGTCCGGGGCGGGCAGGCGCACGTCCACCAGGATCTCGTCGGGCAGCTTCGTGAGGTAGTCGATCCCGTCGTTGCGGTAGCAGC
This sequence comes from Gemmatimonadales bacterium, assembly GCA_035620935.1. Lineage (GTDB taxonomy): Bacteria > Gemmatimonadota > Gemmatimonadetes > Gemmatimonadales > GWC2-71-9 > SZUA-544. The sequence goes on along the minus strand of DASPFU010000191.1, from coordinate 20,899 downwards.
GGGCCGCAGGCAGCACCCGCTCACCCTGGGGTCCGGCGAGCCGGTACTCGGCGCCGAGTGCGACCATCACGGGGGCCACGTCGGTGGACGACACCGCCCAGCAGCGCGGCGAAGAGGGCGCGACCCAGCAAATGGCGCCGTCCTTTTTCATGCAGAAGTCGATCGCCTTGCGCCACTCGTAGGACTGGTCGTAGTAGTTGCAGCGGGTATCGAGACAGAGATTGCCACCGAGCGTTCCCATGTTGCGGAGCAGGGGGGTGGACACCAGTTCGGCGGCCCGCGCGATGGCGGGATAGCCGCGCCGGAGTCCCGGGCTCTGGGCGACCTGCGTGAGGGTGAGCGCCGCGCCGAGCACGGCTCCCGGCTCCCGGCTCCCGGCTCCCGTGAGCTCCGGCACCCGCATCAGCGAGATGACGGTCGCCGGCGTCTGTTGCCTCCGCTTCATGTTCGGGTACAGGTCGGTGCCGCCGGCGACGAACGTCCCGTCGGGGCCGGCGTCTGTCTTCATCCGCAGGGCCTCGGAGAGCGTGCGGGGCTGGAGGAACCGGAACGCGGGCAGGCGCAGCATGCCGTACAACCTACCACGAGTGGTCGGACCGTCACAATGCGGCCGGCGATGGGATTATCATTGACCATGCCCGAACGGGCGGCGTTCCGGAGGCGGGTCGGGGGCCTGGTCGTGTTGCTGGCGGCCGCGGCCCTCCTCGCCGCGTCCGATCCCGCGCACGCCGTCGTGCGCCAGGGCTTCGAGCAGGCGCGCCTGGTCATCGTCGCGCACCCGACGCTGGGCAAGGTCGTGTTCGTACTCGCGTCCGTCCTGTCGGCGATGCTCGCCTTCTTCTCGAGCGCGGTGATCGTGCCCGTCGCCGTGTACGCGTGGGGCGAGGCCACCACGCTGGCGTTGTTGTGGGGTGCCTGGTGGATCGGCGGCGCCGCGTCGTACCTGGTGGGGCGCACCCTGGGGCGCCGGGTGGCCGCGTGGGCGATCTCGCCCGCGCGGGTGGACTACTACGCCGCGCGCATCACCGCGCGGGCGGGATTCCCCACGATCCTCCTGTTCCAGCTCGCCCTGCCGTCGGAGATCCCGGGGTACGTGCTCGGCATGGTGCGGTGCCGCATCGGGACCTATCTCGCTGCCCTCGCGCTGGCCGAGCTGCCGTTCGCCCTCGGAGCCGTCTATCTGGGAGAGAGCTTCGTGCGAGGGGACTACGCCCTGCTGGTGGGACTGGGCGTCGCGGGGATCGCGTGCAGCGCGACGGCGTTCCACCACCTGCACCGGCGCATCGGCGGTGGGCAGCAATCCCCGTAACCACAACAAGTTGCCTCGTCCAGGGTCCGGTCATCCGGTCGGCGGGTGTAAGGATCAGCACCGTGGTGCGTCAGCAGGACTGTACCCGCAGCGGCCCGACCGCCCCTGCCACCGTCCACTACCGAATGGGAGGAAACGATGCCGAACCGATGCGACTGTCCCGCCGGTCCCGAGTGCACCTGCGACGCCGGGTGTCTGTGCGAGGCGTGCGAGTCCTGAGGCGGGAGCCGGGAGCCGGGAGCCGAGGCTCCCGGCCCCGTGCTAGTTTTCGGGCCCGCGCCATGCCAGAGCCCAACCTCCTCGAATCCGCCGAGCACGACCCCGCGCAGCCCGACGTGCTCGCGGCGCTCGTCGCGAATCACCGCAAGTTCCTCGCGTTCCTCGAGCGCCGGGTGGGCTCGCGCGACGTCGCCGAGGACCTGCTCCAGGACGCCTTCGTGAAGGGGATCGAGCGTGGCGGCGCGCTGCGGGACGACGAGTCGGCGGTCGCGTGGTTCTACCGGGTGCTGCGCAACGCGCTGGTGGACCACTACCGGCGCCGCGACGCCGAAGCGCGCGCCGTCTCGCGGGCGGCGGGGGAGACCGACGAGGCGGTCGAGGCGGTCGACGCCGATCTGCTCGACGCGGCCTGTGCGTGCATCTGGGACCTGCTCGACACGATCAAGCCGGACTATGCGGCCGCGCTGCGGCGGGTGGACCTCGACGGCGCCAGTCTCGCGGCGTACGCCGGGGAAACCGGGATCACGCCGAACAACGCCGGTGTGCGGCTGCACCGCGCGCGGGCGGCGCTGCGCAAGCAGGTGATGCGCAGCTGCGGAACGTGCGCCGATCACGGCTGTCTCGACTGTCACTGCGGCAATCCCCCGATCCGCCGCTAGCCCCCGACCCTCTTCAACGCTTCGGCCAGCAGGGAGTTCGCCTCGAGCACGCGCTCGTGCGTGGAGGCGAAGCCAACGGCCGCGAACAGGTCGAGCGCATCCCGGGCCAACCGCTCGACGGCGGCGTAGTCACGCTGGGCCAGCCGAAAGTGCGCGATCTGCAGCCACATGACCGCCACCAGGGGATGACCAGGCCCGTGCCGGGCGGCGCGGATCGCGATGGCGTCGCGGACCAGCCGCTCCGCCTCGTCGTAGCGGCCGCGCGCCGCCAGGATATCGGCGAGATTGCCCATGCTGCCGGCCGTTGCGCTGTGCTCCGGGCCGACGGCGCGCCGCCACGTCGCGAGACCCACGCGCTGCAGCGACTCCGCCTGCGCCAGCCTCCCCTGACGCAGTGCCAGCCGCGCGAGAGCATCGAACGAGCCCGCCACCCCGCTGTGATCGGGGCCGAACAAATGGAGCTGGATCGCCAGGCTCTCCCGCAGCAGCGACTCCGCTTCCGCGAATTCGCCCCGGGAGGCGAGCAGCGCCGCCAGGCTGCCCAGGCCGTGGGCGAGCTGCGGATGTTCTGCGCCGATGGTGCGTCGCTGGACGGCCAGCGCTTCGCGGAACAGCCGCTCGGCCTCCCCAGTGACGCCTCGGTACGCCAGCAGGTCGCCCAGGTGCAGCATCGCCTCGGCGACGTCTGCGTGCTCCGCCCCGCGGACTCGCCGGCGGAACGCCAGCGTCTCCCGCCACAACGTTTCGGCACGTGGCAAGTCTCCCTTCCAGCGCGCCGCGCCGGCCACGAGGCCCATCGACGTCCCGACGAGCGGGTGGTCCGGGCCCAACGCCCGGCGCCTGATCTCCAATGCCCGCCGGTACGGCGGCTCGGGGTCGCGCGCCAGGTAGGGGAGCAGGAACCCGTGTTCGGAGAGAGTCTCCGCCAGCCGCGGGTGGTCGGGGCCAAGTGCCGCCTCCTCGATCGCCATCGCCTGCCGGAGGGCCGTGTCCGCGTCCGCGTACTCGCCTTGGGCGCGCTGCACCCGCGCCAGGTGCCGCAGGCTCTCGGCGACGTCCAGGTGCGCCGGTCCGAAGATCTGCTGCCGCAGGCGCAGCCCGCGCTCGACCAGCTCGCGGGCGCGCTCGTTGTGCCCAATGCTCACCAGGACCATCCCGAGCGCGTCGAGCATACTCGCCTGGACGGCGGGCTGGTCACGCAGCTCATCCACGCGGGCGAGCCCTTGGCGCAGGATGGCGCGTCCCGCGACGGTATCGCCCGGCGTGCTCCGCGGGTCCGCGACCTGAAACAGGTCGAGCAGGAACGTGGTCACGTCCTCGGACTGGCGCAGGGCGTCTGCGGCCCGGTCGCGCTCGCGGCGCGCGGCGGAGGCCTGCCACAGCGTGGCGCCGACGCCTCCGATGAGCGACAGGCCCAGGAGGGCCGCCGCCGTGACGGCCAGCCGATGACGGTGGACGAACTTCGACGCGCGATAGCCGATGCTGTCCGGACGCGCCAGCACCGGGTGGCCGTCGAGATAGCGACGGATGTCCTCTGCCAGCTGCTCCACCGACTGGTACCGCCGTCCCGGCGCCTTGGCCAGGGCCTTGAGCGTGATGGTGTCGAGATCACCGGAGAGCCGCCGCGCGAGTGCGCGCGCCCGTGACCGGCTCCCCGTCGTCATCACCTCGGCCGTGAAGCCGCGGACCGGGACCTCGTCCTCCGCCCGGGCGACCGCCACGGACGGGCGGTCCGGAATGACCTCGCAGACCACGCGGACCATCTCGGCGACCGACCCGGCCTCCACGCGGTAGGGCAGCCGTCCCGTGAGCAGCTCGTACAGGATCACGCCGAGCGCATAGACGTCGGTGAGCGTGGTCACCGGCTCCTGACGCATCTGCTCGGGGCTCGCATACGCCGGTGTGGCCCACAGTCCCGTGTGTGTCAGCCCCGCCTCGGGCGCTGAATCGTCCAGGATCTTGGCCACACCGAAGTCGAGCAGCTTGGGATGCCCCTCCGCGGTCACGAGGATGTTGCCGGGCTTCAGGTCGCGGTGCACCACTAGCTGGCTGTGGGCGTACTGCACCGCGTCGCAGATCTCCACGAACAGGGCGAGCCGGTCGTGCAGGGCGAGTCGCTGGCGCGCGCAGTAGGCGAGGAGCGGCGTGCCCGCGACGTGCTCCATGGCAACGTAGGGCTGGCCCGCGCCCGTGGTCCCGCCGTCGATGAATCGTGCGATGCCGGGGTGCTCGAGCCGCGCGAGGATGCGCCGCTCGGCGGTGAGCCGCGCCGCCATGCGTGGATCGGCGAAGTCCGCGCGGAGGAGCTTGAGGGCGGCGGTCTGCGTGAACCCCTCGCCGGTACGCTCGACGAGGTACACGGTGCCCATCCCGCCCCGGCCCAGTTCGCGCAGCAGCCGGTAGGGCCCGACCCACTGCAGGCTGGGGGGTAGCGGCGTCGCCGCCGGCTCGGGATCCGGCACGGGGCCGCCGCGCTCGTGCGCGTCGAGGAGCGACCGCACTTCGCGGGCGAGCGCGGGGTCGGCGGCTCCGGCCGCGTCGATGAACGCCTGACGCTCGGCTCCCGATCGCTCCAGCGCGGCGCTGAACAGGTCCAGCACCCGGGCCCAACGCTCCGGGGTGAGGCCGTCGTCACTCACGCGTCAGCTCGCGGTTGAGCCAGGCGCGAGCGGCGGTCCACTCCCGCTTCACCGTGGCGGGGGAGACGCCCAGCGCGGCGGCCGTCTCCTCCACGCCCATGCCGGCGAAGAAGCGGCACTCCACGATGCGCGCCTGACGCGCGCTCAGGGCCTCGAGCCGGACCAGCGCTTCGTCCAGCGCGAGCAGCTCCGCGGGCCGCGACTCCGCCGCGGCCACGAGGTTCTCGAGCGTCACCGGCTGCACGCCGCCGCCCCGCTTCTCGGCCTTCTTCATCCGTGCGTACGAGATCAGCACGCGGCGCATCACCTGCGCGCAGGCGCCGAAGAAGTGCGCGCGGCCCTGCCAGTCGATGCGGTCGAGCTGGACCAGCTTGAGGTAGGCCTCGTGCACCAGGGCGGTGGGGGTGAGGGTGTGATCGGGCCGCTCCCGCCGCAGCTCGCGCCCGGCCATGGCACGCAGATGGTCGTAGACCATCGGCAACAGGCGGTCGATCGCCTGCCGGTCCCCCCGGGAGAGCTGCTCCAGGGCCTGAGTGATCTGTGGGTCGGGCATGTGGACAGCGGGCCGCAACGGCCCATTCCAGCGCAATTAAGCGATTGCACCCCGCCCTCGCCAGCCGCCATGAGCCGGTCCGCCCCCGGGCTGCGCCTCTCCTGTATGACGCGCGATGCTGTCCGCGCAAAGAACCCCAACGACCCGGAGATTCGCGATGTCACGACTTCAGCGCCCCAGCGGACGATCGCCCGGCCGGACCACGGGACCCGGCGCCTTCGAGGCCCGACTGCGGGATGGACGACGCGTGCGGGTGCGCCGCATCGGGCCCGACGACCGGCGCCGGCTGGTCGACGGACTGCGCCGCATGAGTCCCCGCTCCCGGTACCTGCGGTTCCACCGGTTCGTGAGCGAGCTCACCGAACCGGAGCTCCGCCTCCTCAGTGAGCCCGATCAGCGCGACCACGTGGCGTGGGGCGCCCTGGCCGTCGGCGTGCCGGGCGAACCCGGGGTCGCGGCGGCCCGGTACATCCGGAACCCCGACGACCCCGCGGAGGCGGAGTTCGCGGTCGCCGTCGTGGACGACTACCAGGGAGCAGGGCTCGGGCGGCTGCTGCTCGAGACCCTCATCGCGGACGCCCTGTTGAACGGGGTCGAGCGCCTGGTGTCGCCGGTGCTGCCCGAGAACCGCGGGGCGCTGAAGCTGTTCGAGGCGCTGGGCGGCCGCCTGCGACGGAGCGATGACGACGGCCTGATCGTCGAGATCGCGATCGCGACGGAGCGCCGGCAATGGATGGCGTCGCACCCGATCCTGCCGGCGCTCACCCCCGGGCGGACGGCGCGCAGCGCGTGATGGAGAACGGCGCGGCGTCACGCCTCATCTGACCGACCCCGAGCGTGCGGCCGTGCGGCCGCGAGGAGGACCTTGTGACCAAGTGGCTGCCGGACCCGACGTTCTACCCGTCGCCCCACCTGGCGATGGAAGCGCCCCCCGAGGAGCTCGCCTATGTCGCGCTGCTCAACCCCGCGGGGCAGGGGACGTCCGACGCGATCGGCGTGGTGGACGTGAAGCCCGACTCGCCGAGCTATGGCCGGCTCGTGGGGCAGGTGGACTTCCCGCACGCCGACAACGAGCTGCACCATTTCGGGTGGAACGCGTGCAGCTCGCATCTCTGCCCGTATGCGCCCCATCCGCACACCGAGCGGCGCTATCTCGTGGTGCCGGGTACGCACTCGTCCCGCATTCACATCGTCGACACCAAGCCGGATCCCCGCAACCCGAAACTCGTCAAGGTGATCGACGGCGAGACAGTGCACGCGAGGACGGGCTACGCCGCCCCCCACACCGTGCACTGCGGGCCGGACGGCATCTACCTGAACGCGCTCGGCGCTCCCGACGGCGGCGGACCCGGCGGCATCTTCATGATGGACCACGAGACGTTCGACGTCATCGGCCCCTGGGAGCGCGCGCGCGGCCCGCAGCACCTCGCATACGACTTCTTCTGGCACCTGGGGCACGACACCATGGTCACGAGCGAGTGGGGCACGCCCAACATGGTGACGCAAGGCGTGAACCCCGAGCTGCTCCTCGCGGGCAAGTACGGGCACGCGCTCCACGTGTGGGACCTCCGCCGACGCGAGCACCGGCAGACCCTCGACCTCGGGCCGCAGTACCAGATGACGCTCGAGCTGCGGCCGGCGCACAACCCGACCCGCGCGTATGGATTCGTGGGCGTCGTACTCTCGCTCGACGATCTTTCGTCGTCGGTGTGGCTGTGGTACCTCGCGGGCGAGAACGGCACGCGGGAGTGGAGGATCAGGAAGGTGATCGACATCCCCGCGGAGCCCGCGGATCCCGACGTGCTGCCGCCGCTGCTCCAGGGCTTCAAGGCGGTGCCACCGCTCGTGACGGACCTCAACCTGTCGGTGGACGACCGGATGCTCTACGTCTCGTGCTGGGGCACGGGCGAGCTGCGGCAGTACGACGTATCCGATCCGTTCACCCCGAAGTTCCTCGGCAGCGTACGGCTCGGCGGTATCGTGCGGCGCGCCGCGCATCCGGGCACGCCTGACGTGCCGCGCAACGGCGGCCCGCAGATGGTCGAGATCAGTCGTGACGGCCGCCGCGTGTACGTCACCAACTCGCTCTACTCGCCGTGGGACGCGCAGTTCTACCCTGACGGCATCGCCGGCTGGATGGCGAAGGTGGACGTCGGCCTGGGTGGCGGCATGCAGTTCGACCAGCGGTTCCTGGTCGAGTCGCCCGGGGGCCTGCGCCCCCACCAGGTGCGGCTCGAGGGCGGCGATGCGTCCTCAGACTCCTTCTGCTACGCATGAGCGGGTCGCTCGCGTGGCCGGTGCTGCTCGGGCTGGGGGCGCTGCACGGATTGAACCCGGGGATGGGCTGGCTGTTCGCCGTCGCCCTGGGACTGCAGGAAGGGAAGGGGCGCGCCGTGTGGCGCGCCCTTCCCCCGCTCGCGGCGGGCCACGCGGCGGCGATCGCCGCCGCCGTGGCCGTCGCCGGCCTCGCCGGGATGGTGGTTCCACCGGGTGCCCTGCGCTGGCTGGTGGCGGCGCTGCTGCTCGGGCTCGGCGTGGCACGGCTGGTGCGCGGCCGCCATCCGCGCTGGGGCGGGATGCGCGTCGGATCCCGGGAGATCGCCGTCTGGTCGTTCCTGATGGCGGCCGCGCACGGTGCCGGGCTGATGGTGCTTCCGGTGCTGCTCGAGGGGCAGGCGCCGCCGACGGTCCACGCACACCACGCAGGTGGCGCGACGGCCGTGGCCGGGGCGGCGCCGCTTGGCGGGCTGGCCGCGACGCTCGTGCACACGGCGGGCTACCTGCTGGTGTGCGGTGTCGTCGCGGCGGTGGTGTACCGGCGATTCGGCCTGCGCTGGCTGCGCCGCGGGTGGGTGAACCTCGACGCGGTCTGGGCCGCGGCGTTGGTGGTCACCGCCGTCGTCACGGTGGTCGGGGGCTGACGCCCCGCTCGGCGCTAGTGCTGCCGCTCCGGCCGCACCGCGGCAGCCGGGTGAGCCCCGTCCGCCGCCTTCCCGTCGCCACCCTCCCACGGTGTGGGCACGCGCGTCGGCTCGGGCCAGGGGACGTCCGGGAATGACGTCGGCCCGACCCTTCCCTCCTCCCCCTTCCCCTTTCTCCGCAGGGCCTTCAGCACCTTCTCCGGCGTGATCGGGACCTCGTCCACGCGCACGCCGACGGCATCGTATACCGCGTTGGCGACGGCCGGCATCACCGGCAGGAGCGGGCCCTGGCCTACCTCCTTCGCGCCGAACGGTCCGTTCGGGTCGGGGTCCTCCACGAGGTAGGTGACCACGTCGCACATCTCCAGGGTGGTCGGGCTCTTGTACTCGAGCAGGCTGGGCCACTTGTGCACCAGGCGGCGCTCCTGGTCGCGGTGCACCATCTCCTCCATCAGGGCCTCGCCCAGGCCCATGTAGATCGATCCCTCCACCTGTCCCAACACCGCCGCGGCGTTGATCGAGCGGCCGACGTCGTGCGCGATCCAGATCGTCGGTACCGTGACGATGCCGGTCGCCGGGTCAACGTCTACCGCGGCGACGCACGCGCTATAGGAGTACGCGGGCGAGGGGCCGACGCCCGCGCCGCGGTAACGGCCCGGACTCCTGGGGGGCGTGTACGACCCCACGGTCCCGATCGTGCCCACCGCGGCCTCGGCGGCCTGCACCGCCTCGGCGAAGGACATGCCCTTGTCGGGGTCCTCGGCATCGAACACCCGGCCCGCGGCGAAGACGAGGCGGCTCGCCGGGACGTCGAGCCTGCGGGCCGCCGGACCCGCGATCAGCTCGCGCGCCCGCTCCGCCGCCTGGAGGGCGGCGTTGCCGCTCATCAGGGTGACCCGACTCGAGTAGGAGCCGAGGTCGATCGGCGTGAGATCAGTGTCGGCCGTCACGATGCTGATCTCGAAGGGGTCGATGCCAAGCACCTCGGCCACGATGTAGGCGAGGATCGAATCGGACCCCTGGCCGATGTCGGTGGAGCCGCAGAATACGGTGACCCCGCCGCCCCGGTCGCAACGCAGCTGCACGCCCGAGTGCGGCATGTTGTTCCAGTAGATCGGCAGCCCCGCGCCCGAGATGTACGACGAGCACGCCAGGCCCACGCCCCGGCCGTGCGGCAGCTTGCGGAACTTGTCCTTCCAACCGGACCCCTCGACCACCTTCTCGATGCAGCGGCCGAGCCCCATGGAGCCGATGCGGAGCCAGTTGGCCGTGACGGCGTTCGGGGGCTGCAGGTGCCTGAGCCGCATCTCGGCGGGGTCGAGGTCCAGCTGCTCGGCGAGCTTGTCGAGCTGGACCTCCAGCGCGAAGCGCGGTTGCGGCGTGCCGTGCCCGCGCTTGGGTCCGCAGGGCGGCTTGTTGGTGAACGCGCGCGCCCCCTGGAACTTGTACCGCGGCACTTGGTAGGTGACGGTCTGCAGCGCGCCCGTGTAGTACGTGCTCGCCACGCCGTAGGACCCGTAGCCACCGCCGTCCAGCAGCGAGCGGAAGTGCATCGCCGTGATCGCGCCGTCCTTCTTCACGCCCGTCCTGACCCACATCAGTGTGGGGTGGCGGCCGCGGTGGCAGTAGAACACCTCCTCGCGGGTGAGCGCGACCTTGACGGGCCGCCCGGTCAGCATCGCGAGCCTCGCCACCACGATCTCGTGGCCGAACGGGTCGCTCTTGCCGCCGAACCCGCCGCCGTTGGGGGTCGCGATGACGCGGATCCGCGCCGGCGGCAGGTCGAGGACCTTCGCCAGGGCGCGATGGACGTAGTGCGGGGTCTGGGTCGACGACCAGATCGTGAGCTTGCGCTCCCCGGACCATTCCGCGAGCGCCGCGTGCTGCTCCATCGGCAGGTGCGTGTTGCCGCCGAAAAAGAAGAGGTCCTCGCGCACCACATCGGCCTCCGCGAACCCCTCCGCCACGTCCCCGAACTCGAGGTCGATCAGCTTGTGGAGATTGCCGGCGTCGCCGTAGTCATGGATCCGCGGCTCGGGCGTCGCGACCGCCTCCTCGGGCGAACCGATGGCGGGCAGCGTGCGGTAGGTGACCTCGATCAGGTCGAGCGCCGCGGTGGCGGCCTCCTCGGTCGTGGCGGCGACCGCGGCGACGGGGTCGCCCACGAACCGCACCCGATCGGGACAGAGGGCGTGCTCGTCCTGGCTGACCGGCAGGATGCCGAACGGGATGGGCAGGTCCTTCCCGGTGATCACCGCCCGCACGCCGGGGGCGGCGAGCGCCCGAGCGGTGTCGATGGCGACGATCTCCGCGTGCGGGTGGGGACTGCGGAGCAGTCGGCACCACAGCATCCGTGGCAGCGCGAGGTCATCGGCGAACTTCGTCGTTCCGGTGACCTTGGCGGCCGCATCCACCTTGCGGTGGGCCTTGCCCACGACCCGCAGGTCCCGGTCACCGGCCATAGAGCGTCTCCGGTGCCGGCCGCGCGTCCTCGCCCCGCATCCGCGCGGCCGCCAGCTCGACCGCCTCGTAGATCTTGATGTAGCCGGTGCAGCGGCACAGGTTGCCGGCGAGGGCCTGCTTGATGTCGTCGCGGGTCGGCCGCGGATTCGCCGCGAGCAGGGCTTCGGCCGTGAGCAGGAACGCCGGGGTGCAGTAGCCGCATTGGGCGGCGCCCAGGTCCGCGAACGCCTCCTGCAGCGGGTGCAGCCGGCCGTCCTCCGCCATCCCCTCCACCGTGCGGACCCGCCTGCCCGCGCAGGCGAGGCCCAGGACCAGGCAGGACAGCACCGGCGCGCCGTCCACCAGCACGGCGCAGGTGCCGCACTCTCCCAGCTCGCAGCCGTGCTTGGTGCCGGTGAGCCCCAGGTCCTCGCGCAGGACCTCGAGCAGGGTCTTGTGGGGAGCGAAGGCCACCTCGACGGGGTCGCCGTTCACCTCCAGTGCGATCACGGCCTTCGGATCGGGCATGGACGGAAACGTAATCTTGAACCGGCGGCCGGGCGATGCCACGTTTCGTCGTCCCCACACTCCGGAAGACCGATGCCGCACCGCCTCGTCGTGCTCGTCCTCGCGCTCACCGCGCTCGTCACCGCTCGCGCCGCCTCTCAGGATGGCTACCGGGACCGGGCGCTGCGGATCCTGCGCGCCGTGCCCCTGATCGACGGCCACAACGATCTCCCCGGCGAGATCCGGGGGCGGGGCGGGCTCGACTCGGTCGACATCGCCGTGAGCCAGCCGGCGCTCCACACCGACATCGCGCGCCTGCGCGCGGGCGGCGTCGGCGCCCAGTTCTGGGCGGCGTACGTGCCGTCCAGCACGATGCAGTCGGGTACCCACTCGGCCGTCTATGCCCTCGAGCAGATCGCGCTCGTGCACCGGCTGTGCGCGCGCTATCCCGAGGCTTTCGCCCCGGCCCGCACCGCGGCCGATATCGAGCGCAACTTCCAGGCGCGGAGGATCTCGTGCCTGATCGGCATCGAGGGGGGGCACGCCCTGGAAAGCTCGCTCGGCGCCCTGCGCGCATTCGCGGACCTCGGCGTGCGGTACATCACCCTGACGCACTGGGCGACGACCGACTGGGCGGATGCCGCGACCGATTCCGCGCGCCACGGCGGCCTCACTGCGTTCGGCGAGGAGGTGGTGCGCGAGATGAACCGCCTCGGCGTCATGGTCGACCTCTCGCACGTCTCCGACGGCACGATGGTGGACGCGCTGCGCGTGTCCGCCGCGCCCGTCATGTATTCGCACTCCTCGGCGCGCGCGCTGGCGGCGCACGCACGCAACGTCCCGGACTCCATCCTCGCGATGGTCGGGCGGCAGGGTGGCGTCGTGATGGTCAACTTCGCGCCCTTCTTCATCTCGGAGGAGGCGCGACGGTACGATGAGGAATGGGGATTCGCGGGGGCGCGCGGGCGTGGCCTGTTCGCGGCGGGCGCTGACACCGCCACCGTCCGCGATTCGCTGCGCGCCTGGGAAGGACGGGCTCCCCGCGCCACCCTGGCGCAGGTGGCCGACCACCTCGAGCACATCCGGCGGGTGTGCGGGATCGGCTGTGTGGGGCTGGGGTCCGATTTCGACGGCATCTCGAGCACCCCGACCGGCCTCGAGGACGTATCGAAGTTTCCGGACCTCCTGGCCGAGCTGTTGCGTCGCGGCTGGAGCGACGCCGACGTACGCAAGGCGGTCGGTGAGAACGTGCTGCGGGTGATGCGACGGGTGGAGCAGGTGGCGGGGGAGATGGGGCGATAGACCAGGGACGGGGGACGGGGGACGGGGGAGGAGTGGGTCTGTGTGCGACCTGCGTCTGGGTGCGCGTAGTGACGAACCGCCGTGGGTCGACCTTCTATCGATGCGCGCGCGCCGAGACCGACCCGTCCTACGTCCGCTATCCTGCGTTACCGCGTCGCGTGTGCCCGGGGTATGAAGGGGAAGGGAGGAGCGGGGACCCGTCGCTCGTCCCGCGTCCCCCGTCCCCTACTTCATGAACACCCCCACCCCGTACGCGCAGGGTCCCGACCCGCAGTGCGCCATGGTCACGATGATGCGGTACTTGCCGCTCGCCTGCGGCTGCACCTCGAGGAGCGGCCGATCGCTCCATCCCGCGCTCTTCGCGAGGACCGCGTCGTCCTCGCCCAGCACCACGATCTCGAGATCGCGGCAGTCCTCGTCGCACAGGGCGACCAGGGCGTACTGCGTGCCCTCGCGCAAGGCGATCCGCAGGGTCTCGCGCTCCCCCTCGCCCAGCTGGCCGGTGAACGGGCTGCCGGCGTAGCGCCAGCCTTGCGGGGCGATGTCGGCCGAGATGACGCGCAGCTGCTGTTGAACCTGCTGTTCCCAGCGGGTCTGCGCGGCGGCGGGTGCTGCCGCCATCCCGGCGAGCAGGACGGCGAGGGCCGTGCGCGGCGCGGCCCGGTGATCGCCGGTCATTCCACGGCGTGATCGCGCCGGCCGGTCGCGACTCCCGCCGCGACTCCCACGCCGGCCGCGATGGCCGTGCCGGCGCCGACGATCGGCAGCAACGCGACCACCGGGGCGGCGAGCAGGGCGGTCGCGGCGCCCGCCACGAGCGGGGCTGCGGGGCGCCGTACCGCGTCCACGAAGCGGAGACGCTCGCGCACGAAGCGCCGGGTATAGAAGTAGCCGGCGCCGAGCACGGCGCCGGTGATGATCAAGCCGAGCATGGTGACACCTCCGGCTGCACTACGGAACTTGCGTCCCGCCCGTTTCGGGCGCAATCACCGCCCTACCGGGCGCACCCCAGGCGCGTAGGTTGAGCCGTCATGCCGGCTCCTTTCCACGATCCCACTCCACGGCCACCCCGGCCGGACCCCGCCGTACCAGAGCCGAATCGGCTGGGCGACGTGGATTCGGCCGAAGTCGCGAATCTAGTGAAGGTCGCCGTGTGGTTCGCGCCCGCCTGCTTCATCATGCTCTCCATGCTGTGGTACTTCTGCTTCAGGAACGGGTGGATCTCGGGCCCCGTGTTTGCGGCGCTCGTGCTGGTCAACCTCCCGCTCGCGGCGGTCGGCGTGTTCGTGATCCACGCGTCCGTGGGAGGAGCGGCTTCCGGGCTGGTGCGCACCATCTACTCGCAGGGCGACCTGCCGCCCCCGCGGCAGTACCCCCGCCAGGAGACACTCGTCGCGCGAGGTCAGTACGAGGAGGCAGCCGGGTACTACCGCGATCACCTGGTCATCGAGCCGGACGACAACGAGGCACGGCTGAGACTCGCCGTCCTGCTGGAGACCCACCTGGGGGATGACTCCGGGGCCGAAGCCCTCTACAAGGAGGTGCGGGCCCGGTCCCCGGCGCCACGCGAGGAGGCGACCGCGGCGAACGGGCTCATCGACCTGTACCGCCGCACGGGGCAGCGTGGTCGCCTGCTTGGGGAGCTGGCGCGGTTCGCGGAGCGCTACCGCGGGACGGCCGCCGGCGACGCGGCGCGGCGGGAGCTGGGGACACTGAAGGGCGACTGAACGAGGCCCTGGCCCGGCGTTTGCAGGGTTCCTGGGGCACATGCCTGCACCGTCGCTGCCGCCGGACTCCCCCGATCCGGTGCCTCGGCCGTCGGGGTCACGCTGGTCGGGGCCGCGTCCGTCCGTACCCCGGCCACCGGGGCCGCGCCCGTCGGGGCGCCGGCCGTCGGGGCCGCGCCCGTCCGGCCCCCGGCCGTCCGCGCCAGGCCAGCGCGCTCACCGGACGGGCCGGCTGACCGACATCGACTCGCGCGACGTCACGAGCCTGCTGCGGATCACGTTCTGGTTCGCGCCGGTGTGCATCCTCATCCTGTCGTTCCTGTGGTACACCTTGTGGATCAGGGGATCGATCAGCGGCGCGCAGTTCGGGATCTTCCTGGTGCTGGACTTCCCGCTCGCCGCGCTCGGGGTGCTCGTGATCAACGACTTCGGCAGCCGCCTGGACGCCGCCGGTACCGAGGACACGCTTCCGACCACGGGGAAGCGGACTGCAGCGCCGACCTACGCGCACCAGGAGTCGCACGTCACCCGCGGAGAGTACCGTCAGGCGGTCGAGGCCTACCGCGACCATCTGATGGTCGAGCCACATGACAACGAAGCCCGCCTGCGGCTCGCCTTCCTGCTCGAGAGCCGGTTCGCCGACGACGCGGGCGCGGAAACGCTCTACAAGCAGGTGCAGGCGCGCCGACCCTCACCGCGGGAAGAGGCCGCGGCGACGACCGGCCTGATGGACCAGTACCGGCGCACCGGTCGCACGGACCGCCTGATGGTGGAGCTGGCGCGGTTCGCAGCACGGTTCCAGGGGACGACGGCGGGGGAGGCAGCGCGACGGGAGCTGGCGGAGCTCAAACGAGACAGCGGAGGGAGCAGGGAAGCGGGAGCGGGGAAATGGTAGCGCGACTCCCGGCTCCCTGCTGACTGCTCCCTCGCGTCACCACCGCACCGCCGCGCTCGCCCACGTAAAGCCCGACCCGAACGCCGTCAGGATCAGCAACTCGCCTCGCGCCAGCCGTCCCTCGCTCACGGCTTCATCGAGCGCGATCGGGATCGAGGCGGCGGTCGTATTGCCGTACTTCTGGATGTTGTTGTACACCTGATCGTCGCGCAGGCCGAGCTGTTTCTGCACCATCTCGGAGATGCGCAGGTTGGCCTGGTGGGGGACCATCAGGCGCACGTCAGCGATCCCCAGCGCGTTGGTCGTGAGGGCGGCCATCACGGCCTGCGGCATGCAGGTGCTGGCGTGCTTGAACACCTCGCGCCCCTCCATCCGCACCCGGTGCTTGCCCGCCGCGATCAGCTCCGGCGAGATCCACGGCGTGTGCGCGAGGCCCGGTCCGTCCATCCACAGCTTCTCGGCGTGCTGGCCGTCCGAGTACAGGTGCGTCGAGAGCACGCCCCGCCCGGGTGCGTCGGTGGGGCCGAGGATGGCGACGCCCGCACCGTCGCCGAACAGCACGGCCGTGTCGCGCCCTTCAGTCGTCGTGTCGAGTCCCGGGGATTGTACCTCCGCGCCCACGAGCAGTACGCGCTTGTACTGCCCCATCCGGATCCAGGCGTCCGCCACCGAAAGCCCGTAGATGAACCCGCTGCACTGGTCCCGGACGTCGAGGGCGGGGATCCCGGCGAGTCCCAGCATGCGCTGCAGGAAGACCCCGTTCCCCGGGAAGAAGTGGTCGGGTGTCGTGGTCGCGAAGATGATGCAGTCGAGGTCCGTGGCCTGCATCCCCGCCCGCGCCAGCGCCGTGCGGGTGGCCTCGAGCGCCAGCGTCGAGCAGGTCGTCCCGGGCTCGATCCAGTGGCGCGTCTTGATCCCGGAGCGCTGCGTGATCCAGTCGTCCGACGTGTCCATCATCCTGGCCAGATCGTCGTTCGTGACGACGCGGGGCGGCACGTAGAAGCCGGTGGCGATGAACTCGGTCTGCGGCATCATGCGCCTTTCACATTCGGGTTGCGGTGCCCCGGGCAGGGGGGAAGATTTCCCGGTTGTGCAGATAAGGCAAGCATCCACCCCATGCCGCGGCATCCCGACATGACACGCTCATTCGTTGCGCTCGCGCTCGCGCTCGTCGCCGCCACGGGCCTGCCCGCCCAGCGGCGCGCGCTCGCCTTCGAGGACCTCATCGCCATGAAGGTCGTCGGCGACCCGCAGTTGTCCCCTGATGGCCGCCGGGTGGCGTACACCGTCACGTCCATCTCGCTCGAGGACAATCGCGGCACCACCCGCGTGTGGCTCGCCGACCGCCAGACGGGAGCCACGCGGCCGTTCACGGGCGGGCCCGGGTCGGACCGCAGCCCGCGCTGGTCGCCCGACGGCCGCTCGATCGCGTTCATCGGATCGCGGCAAGGAGGGCCACAGATCTGGGTCGTGGCCCTGGACGGCGGCGAGGCGCGCAAGGTGTCCAGCCTGCCCGATGGCGTGAACGAGTTCGTCTGGCTGCCGGACGGCAGCGGGTTCCTGGCGGTGAGCGACGTGAAGTGGCCCGCCGAGCAGGAGATCGACCGGCGCAACGGGACCTACCCGACGGACGCGCGCATCTGGACGGACCTGTTCTATCGCCACTGGGACGAATGGCGGGCGGGTCGGCGTCAGCACCTGTTCCGCGTGACGCTCGCCGACGGCTCCGCGACGGACCTTTCGCCGGTGGATCGCGACGTCCCGACGATCGCGACGGGCGGGGACGGGGACTTCGTCGCGTCGGGCGACGGCCGGGAGATCGCCGTGGCGGTCCGCGGGGACGCGAGCGTCGCGGTGAGCACGAACACCGAGATCTACCTCCTGGGCCCGGGCGGCGGGCCCGATTCGTCGTGGCGGCGCGTCTCGACCAGCGAAGGGGCGGATCACACCCCGCGGTTCTCGCCGGACGGGAAGTGGCTCGCGTACCTGTCGATGGAGCGCGGCGGGTTCGAGGCCGATCGCAACCGGCTGATGCTCGTCAGCCGAGCCGGCGGCCGAACCGCCGGTGCGCCGGTGGAGGCCACGGCCCGGTGGGACCTGTCGGTCGGATCGTACACCTGGTGCCGTGATTCCCGGTGCGTCTACGCGGTCGTGGAGGAGCGCGGTCGTGACAACGTCTATCGGATCGACCTCCCGTCGTACCGCCGCACGCGGGTGATCACTGGCGGGGTGAACACCGCGGCGCAGGAGGCGCCAGATGCCAAGACGCTGGTCTACCTGCACCAGAGCAACACCCAACCCGCCGAGGTGTGGGCAGCGGGGAAACCGCTGACCCGCCACAACGACTCGCTGGTCGCGGCGCTCGACCTCAATCCGCTCGAGGAGTTCGGGTTCACGGGGGCGCTGGGTGATTCCGTGTTCGGCTGGGTGCTGAAACCGCCGGCGTTCGACCCGGCGAAGCGGTATCCGCTCGTGTACCTCGTGCACGGCGGGCCGCAGGGCGCGTGGACGGACAACTGGCACGCGCGGTGGAACTACCAGATGTTCGCGGCGCGCGGGTTCGTGGTCGCCGCGGTGAACTTCCACGGCTCGACGGGCTACGGCCAGGCGTTCACCGACGCCATCTCGCGTCACTGGGGCGACATCCCGCTGGAGGACCTCCAGAAGGGGCTCGACGTGGTGGCGCGGCTCCCGTTCGTCGACTCGACCCGCATGGGTGCCGCCGGCGCCTCCTACGGCGGGTACATGATCTTCTGGCTCGCCGGACACACCGGCCGGTTCAAGGCCCTGGTGGCCCACGATGGGGTCTACAATCCCGTCAGCATGTACGGCTCCACCGAGGAGCTGTGGTTCCCGCGCTGGGAGTTCAATGGCACGCCCTACGACAACCGTCCCCTGTTCGAGCAGTGGTCGCCGCTGAACCACGTGAAGGACTGGAAGACGCCGATGCTGGTGGTGCACGGCCAGCTCGATTATCGCGTCGACCTGTCCGAGGGGCTGCAGGCGTTCACGGCGCTGCGCGAGATGGGTGTGCCAGGCAAGTTCCTCTATTTCCCCGATGAAGGGCACTGGGTGCTCAAGCCGCGCAACCGTCGCGTGTGGTGGAGTACCGTGCTCGACTGGCTGGAGCAGTACCTGCGGTGACGCGACGCACCGGCGCGGTGATGGCGCGAGCCGGACCCGCCGCGCTGCTGTGCCTGCTCCTCGCCTGCGGACACGAGGCTCCCTTTCGACCCGATTCGTACGGGTCCGACACACCGTTCAGCCCCGGAAGTCTCGCGCGCCTCACGCTCAACCGGGCGTCCGACCGCACTCCCGCCTGGACCCCGGACGGCGCCGGCCTGTGGTACTCGGTGGCCCGAACCGATCGCCCGGACGGTGACCACTGTCTCGGCCGCCTCCCCCCGGACGGGGGGGCCCGGGTGGAGACGCGCTGCCAGTCCGGGCTGGCCGCCGAAGACTCGAACGACGTGCTGGAGGTGCCGAGCGCGGCCGCCGACGGCCGGCTTGCCTATGTGCACATCGCCGGCGCGATCGGCGCGCTCACCCCGTACCTCGCGGAGCTGGTCGTCGCCCCGCCGGGCGGCGGCGCACCCGTGCGGCGGCTGGGTCTGCCGTACGCCCCGCCGGGGCGCCGCGGCTACGATCGGGCGTCGCGCATGCAGTGGGTGGGCGGCGACACGCTGGTCTTCCTCGCCGAAGCCTGGCTGTTCTCCCAGGACAAGCTCGCCGGCACCATCGACACGACCCAGACCGGCCTGGGAGTCGAGCGGCTGCCGCCGGGCGGGACACCGGAGCGTGTCCCGCTGACCGAGTTCGCCTCGTCGGTGACGGCGGGCGACACCGCCGGGGTGCTGTACCTCACGTTCGTGGGCGACTCGCGCGTGATCCGCCTCGCCGGCGGCGACACCGCGACCGTCCACGATTTCGGGGCGCTCGGCATCGCGCGCGACGTCCAGGTGCGGGCCGGCCGTCTGGTGGCCGTCGTGGGGGGTGACGTCGTCGTGGGCTACTCCGTGAGCCTGCAGATGCCCCTGCAGTTCGACGAAGGGGGGTACCTGTACGTCGTCGATCTCGCGGACGGCGCCCGCGTGCAGCTTCCCGACACGGCGTTCCGGTACCGGCGGCCCGCGCTCTCGCCCGACGGGCGCCGGGTGGTGGCCGAGGTCATGACGCCGCAAGGCGAAGACCTGTGGGCCATCGCCCTGCCGTAGCGCTCGGGCTGCTGGCGGGCGCGCTGGTCGCGCCCGCCACGCTCGGCGCGCAGACCGGCGGCGAGATCGCGGGACGCGTACGGGACGCCACGACGGGCCGGGGCGTGCCGTTCGCCCGCGTGACGCTCGACGGCGGACCGCGGAGCGCGCTCACCGACACCGGGGGAGCCTACCGCCTGCGCGAGGTCCGCGCGGGCCGGCACGCGGTGCAGGTCGAGCTGATCGGCTACCGGGCCGTCCGGCATGACGCCGTCCTGGTACGCGCGGGCGAGACCACGGTGGTGGACGTGGCGCTCCAGCCCGCCGCGCTCCAGGTCGATACGTCGGTGGTCGTCGAGGCGGTGAGCGACCCGGTGCTCGACCCGCTCGTCACCGCGGACGTGCAGCGGATCACGGCGGATGAGATCCGCCGGCTGCCGCTCACCACCCTCGAGGAGGCGATCGCCCTCACGGCCGGCTCGGTGGGGGAGAGCTATCGCGGGGGCCGGCTCGGCCAGCAGGCGTTCATCATCGACGGCCTCGGCGTCAAGAACCAGCTCGACGCTGCCACCGGCTCCCTCGGCGTGCGGGTGCCGCCCGACCTCCTCACGGAAGCATCCCTCGTCACCAACGGGTTCTCGGCCCGGTACGGCCAGGCGGTGTCGGGGCTCGTGAACGTGGTGACGCGCGACGGCGCGGACGCGTGGACGGGCAGGGTGGCGTACGAAGGCGACCGGCTCTTCACCGGGGCCGGGGACCTGGGGATCGACCGGATGGTCGCCGCGGTCGAGGGCCCGCTGCCGGGGCGCGGCGGCGTGGCCGCGGTGCTCGATGCGGAGGGCCGGCTGGATGCCGATCCCGTGCATGCCCCCCCACCTCCGGACCCCCGCGACCCGCGCACCGCCGCGCCGTGGATGCTGCCGCACAACAGCGGCGAGCGCCTCGACGCGGGGGCCAAGGTGCGCCTGCCGCTCGGGCGGCGGCACACCCTGCGAGGGTTCGGCCTCTGGTCGGTCGAGCAGCGCCTGCTCTACGACCCCGAGTACAAGTACGACCTCGACTTCGCGCCGGCCCAGCGGGTCCAGGGCACGCTGGCGACCGGGCACCTGCAGCACCTGGGCGACGCGGTGACAGCGGACCTCCGCGTCGGCTGGTTCGAGCGGGACTTCGTGCGCGGTGCGCTGGAGACGCAGCCCGAGTACGCGTTCGGGGCGTTCACCGGCGAGCGGTTCCGCATCCTCGGCGAGGACCTGGCACGTCGGCAGGACACCGCGACGGCCGCGGCGCCCCTCCCCGGCTTCGGCGTGCCGGACCACTCGGAGCGGACGCCCTGGGGCGTGCCCGCGTTCTTCCGGGGTGCCGCGCCGCGCGGCGAGGTGGCGTGGAACCACTATCGCGAGCTGCGCGGGCAGGCCGACGCGACCTTCCCCGCGGGCGCGAGCGTGGACGTGCACCTCGGCGCCGAAGCGATCCGCCAGCGGGTGCAGACGTTCCACCGGGTGCTCGCCTGGCTCCCCGCCGACTCGACGGTGC
>DASPFU010000190.1:0-15893 GCA_035620935.1 Gemmatimonadales bacterium | reverse complement strand
GGGGGCTAGCATTGCGGCGTGATCCTCGTCCTGGACAACTACGACTCGTTCACCTACAACCTCGTGCAATACCTGGGCGAGCTGGGGGCGGAACCGGTCGTCTACCGGAACGATGCCCTCACCGTGGAAGCGGCAGTCGCGCTCGCCCCGGCGGCGGCGGTAATCTCGCCGGGCCCGGGCGCGCCGGAAGCGGCCGGGATCACCGTGCCCCTGATCCGCGCCCTGGCGGACCGCTGCCCGGTGCTCGGGGTGTGTCTCGGGCATCAGGGGATCGCCGCGGCGTTCGGGGGGCGGGTCGTTCGCGCCGATCGCCTGATGCACGGCAAACCCGGCCCGGTCGCGCACGACGGCGGCGGGTTGTTCGCCGGCATCCCCTCGCCGTTCCGGGCGATGCGCTACCATTCGCTCATCGTCGAGCGGGCGTCGCTGCCCGCGGACCTCGCGATCACGGCGTGGAGCGACGACCGCCCGGCCGGGTCCGAGATCATGGCGCTGCGGCACCGCGCCTTGCCTGTGTACGGCGTGCAGTTCCACCCCGAGTCGATCGGGACCGGGCACGGCAAGACCCTGCTCGAGAACTTCCTGCGCCAGGCCGGCGCCCACGTCTGAACGGAGGCCATACCACCATGCGGCCGTCACCCCTGCGACTGCTCGCGCTCGCCGCGGGCGCTTCACTGCTCGTCACCCCCGCCGCCGCGCAGTCGAACCCCTGGGCGATCGATCTCGGCTCCTACCGCTCGGTCTCGGTGACCTGGCAGGGCGCGGGCAACATCGAGGTGAGTGGCCGGGTGCTCGGCACCGGGCGCACCACGGGCCAGGTCCTGTTCGCGCCGGGGGCGATGCGCAT
The DNA here is from genome assembly GCA_035620935.1 of Gemmatimonadales bacterium. GTDB lineage: Bacteria > Gemmatimonadota > Gemmatimonadetes > Gemmatimonadales > GWC2-71-9 > SZUA-544. Next base: position 15,046 of record DASPFU010000190.1, on the reverse strand, counting down.
GACGCTGACCATCTCCACGACGATCCAGGGCGCCTCCACCAGCGGGACCGTCTGGGGCGTGGTCTCGGGCGACACCGAGGCGAGGGACAACGGCACCGACACGGTCACCGTCGAGCCGTCATTCCGGATCCTGCTGGCGCGCGAGTTCGACGCCCTCGCACCGGGCGCCCGGGCCAAGGTGCTCGCGAACCTGCGAGCCCTGGGTGACGTCGCCGAGGACGAGCTCGACGCCGCGCCGAGCGCCTTCGGGGAGAAGACCGGCTCGGCAACCGTCGCGGGCCAGTCCTGCGACGTGTACACCAGCGGCGAGCGCTCGACCTGCGTCCTGCCGCAGGCGCCCGCCGTGATGGTGCGGTTTCGTACCGGGGAGGGATACGAGGTGGTGGCCACCGAGATCCGTTTCAACGTCCCGGTCCCGGCCGATGCCTTCTCCTACCCCCGCGGCAAGGTGGTCCATCGCCTCAGCGCCGAGGACGCGATGGGGGAGCGGAGCTGGGCCCTCGACGTGTTCGCCGAGGGAAACGATGGGGCCGAGCCCCCCAGCCTCGCGGCGCTGGCGAAATACGTGATGCGGTACCTGTCCACCGAGGATCTCGGCGATGCGGCGGGGGAGGAGCCGCAAGGCGCGCGCTGAGCCGGGGCGGGTGATGTGACGCGGGTCCGCCCGCCGGGGTATGACAGACGGGCCGTCCAGGGAGCGTTCGCGATGCGTCGGGTGTGGGCTGCCGTCCTGATCACCGCCGGGTGTGCGGGCGGCGACGTGCCGCTGTCCGCGGTGCGCCGCCCCCAGCTCAACACGGCGTTCACCCTCCGGGTCGGCCAGGCGGCGGTACTGGACGAGCCGGCGGTGGTGATCACCTTCACTGCCGTGACCCACGACAGCCGCTGCCCCGTGGACGTCGTCTGTATCTGGAGCGGCGACGGCGTGGTCCGACTGACGCTCCACGTCGGCCCGCCGGGCGGGGAGGGGCCCGACGTCGTGGCGGACCTCCACACGAACCTGGAGCCCCGGTCCACTCCATGGGGTCCCTACTACGAGCTCCGGCTCCTGGGGCTCGAGCCCGAGCCCCGGATGGACCCGCCGCCCACCGAGCCTTACCGGGCCACACTGGTCATGGAAACCCGATAAGACGGCCCCCCGTGGCCCGATATCTGCTCTAGACTCAGCGGCACGGGTCTTGTATCTTCCCCCGTGCCTCTCCTTGGCGTGATTCCAGCCCGGCTCGGGTCGAGCCGCCTTCCCCGGAAGCCCCTCCTTCCCATCGCCGGCGAGCCGTTGATCGTCCGGGTGGTCCGCCGTGTCGCCGAGCAGGGCCTGTGCGACCGCCTGGTGGTCGCAACCGACGCCGAGGAGATCGCCAGCGTCGTCCGCCGCTACGGCGGAGAGGCCGTACTGACCAGCCCGGCGCACGCCTCCGGCACGGAGCGAGTGGCGGAAGTCGCTATGCGACAAGAGTTTGCATCATTCGACCTCATCCTCAACGTGCAGGGTGACGAGCCCCTGGTTGCCCCCGAGGCCCTGGCGGGCTCGGTCCGCCGCGTGCGCGCGGGTGACCCGATCGGCACGGCCGCCGGGCGGCTGGATGCCGCGCTGGCGGGGGATCCGAGCCGGGTCAAGGTAGTGCTCGATGTGGCGGGGCGGGCGCTGTATTTCTCCCGCGCCCCGATCCCGTTCGACCGGGACGGCACGGGGGACGTGGTCTATCGCCAGCACGTGGGGGTGTACGCCTACACGCGGGACGCGTTGCGCGCCTGGGTGGCGCTGCCCCCCGTCCCGGAGGAGCGCTGGGAGCGGCTGGAGCAGTTGCGGCCGCTGCGCCACGGCCTCGCGATCGGCGTGCACGTCTGGGAGGGCTCCCCGGCGCGCGGCGTCGATACGCCCGACGATCTCGCCTGGACGGAGGCGGCGGTCTCCGGCCAGCTCAAGGAGGTGAGCCCGTGAGCTCGACGAAGTACGTGTTCGTGACCGGCGGGGTCGTCAGCTCGCTCGGCAAGGGCATCGCGGCCGGGTCCCTCGGCCGCCTCCTGGCCGAGCGCGGCCTCAAGGTCACGATCCAGAAGTTCGACCCCTACATCAACGTCGATCCCGGGACGATGTCGCCGTTCCAGCACGGCGAAGTGTACGTCACCGACGACGGCGCCGAGACCGACCTCGACCTGGGGCACTACGAGCGGTTCATCGATCGGTCGCTGTCGCAGGTGAACAACGTCACCACCGGCCGCATCTACCTGTCGGTGATCACGAAGGAGCGGCGCGGCGAGTATCTCGGGTCGACGGTGCAGGTGATCCCGCACATCACCGACGAGATCAAGTCGGCGATCCGCCGGCTGGCTCCCGACCACGACGTGGTGATCACCGAGATCGGCGGCACGGTCGGCGACATCGAGTCGCTGCCGTTCCTCGAGGCGATCCGCCAGTTCCGCCAGGAGGTGGGGCGCGAGAACACCCTCTTCATCCACCTGACGCTGGTCCCGTTCATCGCGGCGACCGCCGAGCTGAAGACCAAACCGACGCAGCACTCGGTGCGCGAGCTGATGCAGATCGGAATCCAGCCCGACATCCTGGTGTGCCGCACCGAGCGTCCCCTCTCCGAGGATCTGAAGCGCAAGATCGCGCAGTTCTGCAACGTGGACTTCGGGTGTGTGGTGGAGAGCCCCGACGTCCGCTCGATCTACGAGATCCCGCTCAAGCTCCACGACCAGGGTCTCGACCGCGAGGTCTGCGCGCGGCTCAGGCTCGAGACCAAGGAGCCCGACTTGCGGGCGTGGCGCGCCATGGTCGAGACGATCCTCCATCCGAAGGAGCAGGTCCGCATCGCCGTCGTCGGCAAGTACACCGAGCTCGCGGACAGCTACAAGAGCATCCACGAAGCCCTGGTGCACGGCGGCATCGCGAACGACGCCGGGGTCCGCATCGACTGGATCGCCTCCGATCGCTTCACCGATCAGGACGCCACCGCCCAGCTCCTCGCCGGCTATCATGGCCTTCTGGTGCCCGGGGGGTTCGGCGTGCGCGGCGTCGAGGGGATGCTCGAGGCGATCCGCTGGGCGCGGGAGCACCGGTTCCCGTTCTTCGGGATCTGCCTCGGCCTGCAGACCGCGATCATCGAGTTCGCCCGCAACGTGTGCCAGCTCGCGGACACCAATTCCAGCGAGTTCGCGCCCGAGTGCGAGAACCCCGTCATCGCCCTGATGTCCTCGCAGCAGGGCATCCAGGAGATGGGCGGCACGATGCGGCTGGGCGCCTATCCCTGCCGCCTCCGCCCCGGCTCGCGCGCGGCACAGATCTACGGCGCGCAGGAGGTGAGCGAACGGCACCGGCACCGCTACGAGGTGTCGAACGCCTACCGCGACGTGCTGGCGGAGTACGGCATGCGGTGTTCCGGCCTCTCGCCCGACGGCTCGCTCGTCGAGATGATCGAGCTGCCCGACCACCCCTGGTACATCGGGTGCCAGTTCCACCCCGAGCTCAAGTCGCGTCCCACCCGCCCGCACCCGCTGTTTGCCGGCTTCGTGCACGCGGCGCTCGAGGAGAAGCGGCGCCAGGCGGCGCCGCCGGGGGTGCGCGCCGCGCCGGCCCCGCCGCCCGTCTCCGTGGGCCGCTAGGGCGACCATGACCGGGCGGTTCGGCGTCACCCCGTTCCTCATCGCGGGGCCGTGCGTCGTCGAATCCGACGACCTGAACCTGCGGGTCGGCGAGGCGCTCGCCGAGCTGGCGCAGCGTTTCGGCCTGCCCGTCATCTACAAGGCGTCGTTCGACAAGGCGAACCGCGCGCGGCTCGCCGCCGCCCGCGGGCCGGGGCTCGAAGCCGGGCTGGCCGCCCTCGCCCGCGTGCGCGCCGCTACCGGACTGCCGCTGCTGACCGACGTGCACGAGCCCGCGCAGGCCGCCGCGGCCGCCGCGGTGGTGGACGTGCTCCAGATCCCGGCGTTCCTCTGCCGCCAGACCGACCTGCTCGTCGCCGCCGGACGCACCGGCCGGCCGGTGAACGTGAAGAAGGGACAGTGGATGGCCCCCGAGGCGATGCGCGGCGCGGTGGACAAGCTGCGCACCGCGGGCGCCGCCGAGGTGGCGGTCACCGAGCGCGGCACCTTCTTCGGCTACGGCGACCTGGTGGTGGACATGCGCAGCTTCGCGCGCCTGCGCGACGCATGCGCGGCGCCCGTCGTGTTCGACGCCACCCACGCCGTCCAGCAACCGGGGCAGGGGGCGGACGGCGCCTCGGGCGGTCTGCGCGCGTTCGTCCCGCCGCTGCTCCACGCGGCCGCGGCCGCCGGTGCCGACGCGTTCTTCCTCGAGACCCACCCGGACCCGGACCGCGCGCCGTCGGACGGTCCCAACATGCTCCCGCTCGACCGCCTCGGCGACGTGCTCGCCGTGGCGCTCGACGTCTGGCATCGCGTGCGGGAGACGGCCCGTGTCTGAGCCGCTTGACCCCGCGCTCGCCCGCCGCATCCGCCTCGTCGGGCTCGACGTGGACGGCGTCCTCACCGACGGCGGCGTGTACGTGGGCCACGCCGGCGACCAGCCGATCGAGCTCAAACGCTTCCAGATCCAGGACGGCCTCGGCCTGCGCCTGCTCGCCGCCGCCGGCATCCGCATCGTCCTGGTCAGCGGCCGGCCGTCGGAGGCGACCACCGTGCGCGCGCGCGAGCTGCACGTGCACGAGGTGATCCAGGACGAGGGCGCGCGCAAGCTCCCGGCGTTCACCGGCCTGCTCGAGCGGCAGGGGATCGCGTGGGCCGACTGCTGCTTCGTCGGCGACGACCTCCCGGACCTGCCGCTCCTGCGCCGCGTCGGCCTGCCCGTGGCCGTGGCCAACGCCGTCCCCGAGGTGCGCGACGTCGCGCGCTTCGTGACGACCCGCCCGGGGGGATCGGGCGCGGTGCGCGAGGTCGCCGAAGCGATCCTCCGCGCCCGCGACGCCTGGGACGCCCTGCTCACCGACTACCTGCGCCAGCGCGGAGAGGCCGATGCCGCCGTCGGATCTGGTTGAGCGCGGCCGGCAGGTGCTGCGGCTCGAAGGCGACGCGGTCCGCGCGACCGCCGATCGCCTGGCCGACGGCTTCGGCGCGGCGGTGCGCCTGCTCGCCGCCGCGAAGGGCCGCGTGATCGTGTCCGGGGTGGGGAAGTCGGGCCTGATCGCCCGCAAGATCGCGGCAACGCTCACGTCGACCGGCACCCCGGCCACGTTCCTCCATCCCGTGGACTCGCTCCACGGCGACCTGGGGATCGCGTCGCGCGACGACGTCGCCGTCCTGCTCTCGAAGAGCGGCGCGTCCGACGAGCTGTTCGGGCTGGTGGAGCAGCTGAAGCGCCTGGCCGTGCCGATCGTCGCGGTCACGGGCGGCCTCGACTCGCCGCTCGCGCGGGCCGCGACGGTGGTGCTCGACGCGGGCGTCGCCGAGGAAGCGTGCCCCGAGACCCTGGCGCCCACGGCGAGCACCACCGTCGCGCTGGCGCTGGGCGACGCCCTGGCGGTGGCGCTGCTCGAGCTGAAGGGCTTCACCCGCGACGACTTCGCCGCATTGCACCCGGGTGGGGCCCTCGGCCGCCGCCTGCTGCTACGCGTGCGGGACGTGATGCTCACCGACGGCCTGCCGCTGCTCGCCCCCGACCGTCCGATGCGCGAGTGCGTGGTGCTGCTGGCCAAGCAGCGCGGTACCGTCGCCGTCACCGGCCCGGCGGGGGAGTTGCTGGGCGTCGTGACCGCCGGCGACCTCACGCGCCTGATGGAACGGACCGACGGCTTCCTCGACGTGCCGGTGCGCGAGGTGATGACGCGCACGCCGAAGACCGCGGACGCGGACGAGCTCGGCTCCGCGGCCGTGGAGCGGATGGAGCGCCACGGGATCATGGCCCTGCCGGTGGTGGACGCCGGCGCCCGCGTGACCGGCGTGGTGCACCTGCACGACCTGATGCGAGCGGGAGCGGTATGACACGGGAACGGCTGACGCTGGGCGCCGGCCTCGCCATCCTCGGGACGGCCATCATGGGAATCGGCGCGTGCCGGGACGGAGCCCGCCCCACCCAGACCATCGCCATGGCGGACACCGCGGACCAGGTCCTCTTCGGCATGAGCTACTACGTCACGGTGGAGGGCGTCCGGCGCGCGCGGGTCGAGGCCGACACCGCCTACTTCTACACGCCGACCCAGTCCGCGGAGCTGCGGGTGGTGAAGGTGACGTTCTTCGATCCCGACGGCGCGGAGTCGTCGACGCTCACCTGCCGCGAGGGCACGTATCGCTGGCGCTCCGGCGACATGGAAGGGCGGGGGGACGTGCTGGTGATCGGTACCGACGGCAAGCGGCTCGAGACCCCCGTGCTCCGCTACTACCAGAACCGCGACGAAGTGGAGTCCGACACCACCTTCACCTACTTCAAGCCGCCGGCCGAGCGGATGGAGGGCGCGGGGTTCGTGTCCGACCCCAGCTTCCGCTCGGTGCGTGTCCGGCGCCCCCGCGGCACCGCCGGCGGGTTCGCGCTCCCGAACCAGTGACGCCCGCGCTGCTCTTCCTCGCCGTCGCCCTGCAGGGGCCCGACACCACCGCCGCACCGCGCCGGTGCGAGGTCGTGCTCGACCGCGCCGGGTACTGGGTGCGCCAGCCGGTCACCGCCACGCTCAACAACGAGTACGCGGGCGGCGGCGTGGTGGCGCACTGTCGCGGCACCGGCTCGCAGCTCGCCGCCGACAGCGTGGCGTGGTATCCGCTGGCCCGGCGCTTCGACATGGTGGGCAACGTCCGCATCCGTGACACCGCGTTCACGCTCGACTCGCGCACCGCCGCCTATTTCACGGGCGACGAGCGGCTCGAGGCCTACACCAACGTGGTCGCCGTGAACCGCCAGTCGGGCTCGGTGCTGCGAGGGCCCAATCTCACGTACCTGCGCGCCGCCCAGGGTATCCGCGACACCAGCGACATGCGGGCGACGGGGCGCCCCACGATCGAGTACCGCGCGGAGTCCGACACGACGGCCGAACCCTACATCATCGTGGCGGACCGCGTCCGCATGCTCGGCAACGATGAGGTGTGGGCCGGCGGGACCGTGACGATCGACCGATCGGATTTCGCGGCCCGCGGGGACTCGTTTGCCCTCGATCAGGGCACCGGGCGGGGGCACCTCGTCGGCCGGCGCCCGCCCACCATCATGGGCAAGGGCGCGCGCCCCTACACCCTGGAGGGGACCCGCATCGACCTGGCGCTCGAGCGCCGCGACATCCGGCGCGTGGAGGCGAACGGGACCGGGCACGCGCGGGGGGAGGACTGGGAGCTCGCCGCCGACACGATCCACCTCGCCATGGAGCAGAAGAAACTGCAACAGGCGTTCGCCTGGGGCGACAGCACGCGGCCCACCGCCGTCTCGTCGCAGCAGACCATCGTGGCGGACTCCCTCGCGCTCGACGTGCCGGACGAGGTGCTCACCGAAGTCCGGGCGTTCGGCCGTGCCGTCTCGACCACCAGGCGCGACACCACCGCCGCGGCCGACGTGGACTGGATCGCGGGTGACACCGTCACCGCACGGTTCGACTCCGAGACCGACAGCGCCGGACGACGCCGGACCGAGATCCGCCAGATCCTGGCCCGGGGATCGGCGCGGGCCCTCACGCACCACTACGACGAGCAGCGCCGCGGCGACCCGCCAGCCATCAACTACTCCCGCGGCGACGCGATCTCGATCGCGCTCCGGCGTCGGCGTGTGGACCGCGTGGTGGTGTCGGGAGATGGCGACGGCGTGCACCTCGAGCCGCGCCCCGTGCGGCCGGCGCCGGCCGATTCAGCCAAACCCGCGGAGGTCCGCCCGTGACCGCCCCGACGCCCCTGCCCGCCTCCCTCGCCGCCCTGCACGAGTCCCGGGACAGCTCGCTCATGCTCGCCACCGCCGCGCTGGGACGCATCGCCGACCAGGAGGGACAGGCGCCGTTCCGCGCGCTCGCCATCGCCTACCGCGTCGAGTATCTGCGGCTCCGGGCGCTCCAGCTGGGCGGCGCCGCGGGCGACGGCGGCAGCCTGTCCGTGGACGACGCGCGGGCGTATCTGGCCACATCGGTCCTGCCGCGGCTCGTGGCGCTCGGTGTGGTCGCGGTGCCCGCGGGCCCGCCCCTGGACGATACGCCGGTCGCCTTCACCGCGGCGCTGTGGGCCGACTTCCAGTCCCGGCCGGAGGACCTCACGGCGCTCGCGGCGGGGGCCGATGCGGTCTTCGTGCATCCCGAGGCGTCCCCGGCCGAGCCCCCGCCGGGGCCCGCGGGCAGCCGACTCGAAGCCGAGGGCCTGGTCAAGAGCTACCGCGGCCGCCGCGTGGTGAACGAGGTCTCGGTGCACGTCCGGCAGGGGGAGATCGTCGGCCTGCTCGGCCCCAACGGGGCGGGGAAGACCACCACGTTCTACATGATCACGGGCATCGTGCGCCCCGAGTCGGGCGCCGTCCACCTGGACGGCACCGATCTCACCGACCTGCCGATGTACCGCCGGGCCCGCGCCGGGATCGGGTATCTCGCCCAGGAGCCGTCGGTGTTCCGCAAGCTCACGGTCGAGGAGAACGTGCTCGCCATCCTCGAGACGCTGTCGCTGTCGTCCGCCGAGCGATCGCAGCGCCTCGAGGGACTGCTCGACGAGCTCGGGCTCAAGCACCTGCGGCACCAGCAGGCCTTCCAGCTGTCGGGCGGCGAGCGCCGTCGCCTCGAGATCACGCGGGCCCTGGTGACGCAGCCCCGGTTCATGCTGCTCGACGAGCCGTTCGCCGGCGTCGATCCGATCGCCGTCCACGACATCCAGACGATCGTGGCCGGCCTGCGCCACCGGGGCATCGGCGTGCTGATCACGGACCACAACGTCGAGCAGACGCTCGACATCGTGGACCGCGCCTACATCATGTTCGAGGGGCAGGTGCAGGTCTCCGGCACCGTGCGGGAGCTCGTGTTCGACGACCGGGTGGCGGAGCGCTACCTCGGGCCCACGCTGACGGCACGCTTGCGGGCGCGCCTGGCGCCCGCCGCATGAGACCGCGATGAAGCAAGGCCTCCAGCAGCACGGCGTCATGCGGCAGGACCTCCGCATCAATCCGCGCCTCTACCAGGCGATGGATCTGCTCTACATGCCGCTGCTCGACCTGCAGCAGCACCTCAAGGAGGAGCTGCTGGGCAATCCGTTCCTCGAGCTGGTCGAGCCCGAGGAGCAGTCCGAGGTCTCGGTGTCCGAAGAGGCGAAGACCGAGAAGGAGGAGCGGCAGGCCGAGGACGAGCCCGACTGGGAGCGGATCCTGCTCGACGATCAGTCGGATTCGGGGATGCCCCGGACGGCCAGCGACGTGCGGGAGTACATCGAGCCGGTGCCGGTCGAGCGCCCCAACCTGTCCGATCACCTGCAGGAGCAGGTGCGCATGCTGGAGCTGACGCCACGCCAGCAGCTGCTGGTGGACGAGTTTCTCGGCAACATCGCGGACGACGGCTACCTCGCGGCGCCGCTCGAGGAGATCGTGGGGGGCGCGAACCGCCTGCTCGAGGAGTACGCCGAGCGCAGTGAGGCCGACCTCAGCGTCACGCCCTATACGCTGGCCGAGGCGGAGGAGATACTCGCGGTGGTCCAGCGGCTCGACCCGCCGGGGATCGGCGCGCGCAACCTGCGGGAGTGCCTGCTCCTGCAGCTGCGCGACCAGAAGCGCACCGACAGCCTGGCCTACCGTCTGGTGCACGACGCGTTCGACGACCTCCTCGCGCACCGCTGGAGCGACCTCGGGAAGCGCTTCGGGCTCGACCCTGCCGAGGTCCAGCGCGTGGCCGACGAGCTGGCGCGGCTCGACCCCAAGCCGGGGCTGCAGTACGCCGAGGGGGACGACGCCTACATCGTCCCCGACCTGATCGTCGAGAAGATCGACGGGCAGTACCGCGTGTTCCTCAACGACACCGGCCTGCCGCGGCTGCGCATCTCGCGCACGTACCAGGACATCGCGCGCGACCGCAAAAAGTTCCAGGGCGAGAACAAGGAGTTCATCAGCCAGCGCCTCAACAGCGCGCACTGGATGCTGCAGGCCATCGAGCAGCGGCGCCAGACGATGCTCAAGGTGATGAACTTCATCGTCGACCGGCAGCGGGAGTTCTTCGACCGGGGCGTGGAGTACCTCAAGCCGCTCACCCTGCGGGAAGTGGCGGACGTGATCAACATGCACGAAAGCACCGTCAGCCGGGTCACCAACGAGAAGTACGTCCAGACCCCGCGCGGCCTGCTGCCCCTCAAGTTCTTCTTCTCGAGCGGCCTCACCACCACGAGCGGCGAGGACGCCAGCGCGCGCTCGATCCGGGCCCAGATCAAGAAGCTGGTGAGCGAGGAGGACCCCCGGAAGCCGCTCACCGACCAGCAGATCGTGGCGCTGTTCGAGCAGCGCGGCGTGACCATTGCCCGCCGCACGGTGGCCAAGTACCGCGACCAGCTGGGCGTGTTGCCGGCCCGGATGCGCAAGCGCCTGTGAGCCTGGCCGCGGCCGGCGCCGCCGACGTCAGCCTCATCGTCCCCGCGCGCGACGAGGCCGAGAATCTCCCCGAGTTCGTGCGCCTCGCCCGCGAGGCGCTCCGCCCGCTGCCGTACGCCTGCGAGATCGTGATCGTGGACGACGGCAGCGCGGACGGCACGGGCGAGGTGGCGCGACGCCTGGCCGCCGAGCACAGCTGCGTCCGCGTGGCGACGCACCGGGCGCCGCGCGGCATCGCGGACGCGCTGCGCACCGGCGCCGACCTCGCCCGCGGGCGGATCCTCGTCTTCTATCCCGCCGACCTGCAGTACCTCCCGGCCGACATCCCGGCCCTCGTCCAGCCGATCCTCGCGGGCGAGGCGGACGTCGTCACGGGGACGAAGCAGGGCGCCTACGAGAAGCGCTTCGTGTCGGGGGTGTACAACGCGCTGTGCCGCTGGCTGTTCGGCATCCGCGTCACCGACCTCAACTCGGTCAAGGCCTACCGCCGCGAAGTGATGGAGGTGGTCCCGACCCGGCCCGACTGGCACCGGTTCATGGTCGTGATCGCGGCGGCGCAGGGGTTCCGTCTGGCCGAGCGTCCGGTGCCGCTCTACCCGCGCCGCGCCGGCCGGTCGAAGTTCGGCATCGGACGGATCCCGGTCGGCGTGCTCGACTTGCTGTCGGTGTGGTTCCAGCTGCGCTTCGGCCGCAAGCCGCTGCTGTTCTTCGGCGTGTCCGGCGCGGTCCTGTTCTTCCTGGGATTCCTGGTGGGCGTGGGCGCCCTCGTGTACCGCTTCGTCTTCGGCGTCGGATTCCGGCCGCTGCTCGACCTCATCATGGTCCTCGTGATCTCCGGCGTGACGCTGTTCGGATTCGGCTTCGTCGGGGACATGATCGCGAGCCTGCGCGAGGACCTGCGCCGGGTGGAGCGGGAGGTCGCGCAGCTGCGCCGCGGGGGGCCGGACCGGAGCTGAGGCGCCGGCGCCACGGTTGCGCTTCGCGCTGCCGGGCCGCACTGTGGAGGGTGATGCCTGCGCCCCGAGCGGTCCGCAGGTTCCGACCCTGTGCGATCGCGATACTCTTCGCCTGCAGTGACGACGCCACCGGCCCCACGCCCGCGCCGCAGGTCATCGTCACCCCCTCCTTCGTCGACCTCGTGCTCGGCGTGTCCCGGCAGCTTTCGGTCACCGTGCTCGACGGGGGCGGCCACGTGGTGGGCAATCCCGTCCTCGCATACTCCTCTTCGGACACCGCCCGTGTCGGCGTGACCGCGACCGGCCTGCTGTCCGCGCGCGCCCCTGGGGAGGCCGTCGTGACCGTGTCGAGCGACGCGGCCAATGCCTACGTCAGCGTCCGGGCCCTGAGCCCGGCCCGCGTGCTCCTCACCCCGGCTTCCGCCACCGCCGCCATCGACGACACACTGCTGTTCACGGCACAGGTGCTGGACTACGCCGGCCTCCCGGTCCCCGGCGCTCCCGTCACCTTCGAGTCCACCGACCCGTCCGTGCTGCAGGTGATCGGCCCCCAGGGCCGCGTACGCGCCGCGGGCATGGGCCAGGCCCGCCTCCGTGCCCGCTCCGGCACCACACTGGACAGCGCGACGGTCGCGGTGCACGGCCAGCCCGCCCAGGTCGTCATCACACCCGACTCGGTCGCGGTCGCGGTGCCACTCAGCGTGCCGCTCACCGTGCAGGTACGGGACGCGCTCGGCCAGGCGATCCCGAACGCGGCGGTCACGTTCGAGTCCGGGGACACCGCCGTCGCGACCGTCACCGGCGGAGGGACGGTCACCGGGCGCCGGATCGGCGTGACCACCGTCGTCGCCCGGAGCGGCGCGGCGCGCGACACCGTTCCCGTCGTCGCCACGGCCGCGAGCGTCGAGGTCACGCCGGCGTCGGTCCTGCTCGAGACTGCGGACACGATCCAGCTCGTCGCCATCGCTCGGGACGGGCTCGGCGCGGCGATCCCCGGCGTCCCGTTCACCTATCGCTCGAGCGACACCACGGTCGCTCGCGTCAGCGGCGCTGGCGTACTCACGTTCGCGGGCACCGGCAGCGCGGACATCGTGACCGCGGGCGGGTATCGCAGCGATACGACCGTGGTACTGGCCCTGGTCGCCCGCATCCCACTGACCGATCGGCTCTCCGGCGTGGCGGTGTCCGTGGGGGACGACATCTACGCCCTCAAGGCCGACGCCGGCGTCGCCGTGCGACTCGATCCGGCCACATGGCAGGCTGGCGTCGGCATCCCGGTCGGCGTCCAGCCCACCGCCGTGACGTTCAACTCGACCGGCACGCGGGCCTACGTCACGAACCAGTTCTCGCAGGACGTCAGCGTCCTCGACCCCGCAACGGATACCGAGCTCGGGCGCCTGTCCCTTCCGGCCGATCCCTACGTGTCGCTCGGGGCGCCCGGCGACTCCATCCTCTATGTGACGTCCAACATCGGCCGGGTGTACGGCATCCGACTCGCCACCGGTGCGATCCGTGACTCGATCGCCGGGCTGGCCAACGCGCTCGCGGCCCGGGACACGCTGCTGTACGTGAGCGTCCTGGACGGACGCGTCGTCGAGTACAACCTGCGCACGCTCACCCTGGGACGCACACTCACGACCGGAGGGCGCCCTCAGGGCATCGCGATCTCGCCCGACGGGGCCGAGCTGTACGTGGCGGACGAGAACGGCGGCCTCCAGTTCTGGAACCTCGCGACCGGCGCGCGGCTCGACATCCTCCCGCTGCCGGCCGGGGGGCCGTTCGGGCTCGCACGGCAGCCGGGGACCGGACTGCTGTTCGTCACGGGAACGTTCGGGGGCACCGTGTACATCGTGGACCCCGTCACCCGGACCCTGGTGCGGACGCTGCCGGTCGGCGGCGTCACCCGGCGCGTCGCCTTCCGCGCCAACGGCGACGGCGTGGTCACCAACGAGTCCGGCTGGGTGGACGTCATCCGATGAGCCCGCTCCACCTCCTGCGCATCGGGGGGCTCGCCGCGGCGGCGGCCGCGGCCGCGACCTGCGGCGACTCGACCGCGCCCGCCGGGGCCGCCCGCATCGACGTCACGCCACCGGTCGTCACCGTGGCGGTCAACCAGTCCGTGCAGCTGACCGCCGTGGCGACGGACGATGCCGGCACCCCGATACCGGCCACCAGCTTCGCCTTCGAGACCGAGGACCCGGCCGTCGCGTCGGTCACCGCGGGCGGCCGGGTCACCGGCGTCGCGTCGGGAACGACGGTCGTGGTGGTGACCGGCGCCGGGGCGAGCGCCCGTGTGCCCGTGCGCGTCGGGGGCCCCCCCGCGACGATCGAGGTCGTTCCGGCGCAGCCCGTGGTGCTCCAGGGCGCCACCGTCCAGCTGACCGTCACCGTCCGGGACGCCCAGGGCGCCGTCATCGCGGGCGCGCCCGTCATCTTCGCGACCAGCAACGCCGCCGTGGCCACGGTCTCCCCACCCGGTGTCGTCTCCGGTGTCGCCCCGGGGCCGGTGACGATCACCGCGTCGGCACCACCCGCCACCACCACGCTGCCCGTCATCGTCCTGGGCCACCCCACGGGCACCAGCCTCACGCCCGTGACGGTGCCCGGCCCGTACGGCGTCGCGATCTCGCCGGCCGGCGTGGTCTACGTCACGCGGGGCGACGGGATGCTGAGCCGCGCCGACCTGCCCGATACGTCCTTCGAGACCACGGTCACGGTGGGCCAGGTTCCGACCGACGTCGCCTTCGATGCGTCGGGCACGCGCGCTTATGTGACGAACCAGTGGAGCCACGAGGTCGGCATCGTGGACGTGGCGACCAACACGCAGGTGGACGTCATCCCGGTGCCCGGCGATCCGTTCCGCGTGGTCGTCTCGCCCAACGGCCAGCGCCTGTACGTCACGACGAACGTCGGCGACCTGCTGGCGATCGAGCTGCCGTCCAAGGCGATCCGGGTCACGTACGCGCTCGGCAGTGCCAGCAACGGCCTGGCGTTCCACCCCAACGGCCAGCTGCTGTACGGCACGACGATGGGCGGCCTGATCTACGAGGTCAACACCGTGACCGACTCGGCCCGCGGCGTGTTCACCATCGGCATCCTGCAGGACATCGCCGTCGCGCGCGACGGTTCGGAGCTGTACATCGCCAAGCAGGACGGCAACCTCGAGATCCGCAGCGCCCCGACCGGAGGTCTGATCACGGAGGTCCCGGCCGCGGCGGGGGCCTTCGGGCTGCGGCTGTCGCCCGACGGCCGCCAGCTCTACGCCGGCATCGTGTTCGGCGGCGTCGTGCGCGTCATCGATCGGGCCACGCGCGGCGTGGTGCGCTCCATCCCGATCAACGACCCGCGGCGCATCGCGTTCGACCGGTACGGCGCCACGGCGGTGATCGCGAGCCAGAGCGGCAATACGGTGCACGTCGTCCGCTGATCCCGCCGTTCGCGCGCGCCCCTGCTGTTTTGGCACGCCCGCAGGTAGATTGTCGCGCTATGGCGAAAGTGGACATCGTCCCGTTCGACCCGTCCTACCTCGACGAGACGCTGGCGATGATGGTCAGGTGGAGCCCCGACCATCCGGAGCTCGGCGAGCGGTCGCTGTACGACTGGCAGCGGTGCACCCGCTACC
>DASPFU010000189.1:0-8880 GCA_035620935.1 Gemmatimonadales bacterium | reverse complement strand
CTCGCGGGCCGGCACGTCGTCCTCGGCGTGTCGGGCGGCATCGCCGCCTACAAGAGCTGCACGCTGGCCCGGCGGCTCACCGAACGGGGCGCCGCGGTGGACGTGGTGCTCACCGCGGGCGCCGCCGAGTTCGTGCGGCCCGTCACCTTCGAGGCGCTCACCGGGCGCCCGGTCCTGCAATCCCTCTGGGAGCGCGACCGGGCGCTCGCGCACATCGGGCTGGCGCGTACTCCCGACCTCGTGATCCTGGCCCCGGCCACCGCGAATCTCCTCGCCCGCGCCGCGCAGGGCCTGGCGGACGACCTCCTCACCACGCTGCTCCTCGCGCGCACCGGGCCGGTGCTGGCCGCCCCGGCGATGAACGACGCGATGTTCGCCCACCCCGCCACGGCCGAGAACCTGCGCACGCTGTCGCACCGTGGCTGGGACTTCGTCGGCCCGGAGATCGGGGCGCTGGCCGAGGGTCCGAGCGACCGGCCGGGGCGGATGAGCGAGCCGGAGCGGATCCTGGTGGCGGCCGAGCGGGTGCTGGCGCGCGGCGGGCCGTGGGACGGTCGCCGTGTCCTCGTCACCGCCGGCCCGACGCGCGAGCACTTCGACCCGGTGCGGGTGATCACCAACCCGTCGTCGGGCCGCATGGGATACGCCCTCGCGGCGGCGGCATGGGCGCGCGGAGCGGAGGTCACGCTGGTGAGCGGGCCCACGGCGCTCGAGCCGCCCGACGGCGTGCCGCTCCACCGCGTCGAGACCACGGCGGAGCTCGAGCAGTCGGTGCGCGCCCTGGTGCCGCAGGCGCACGCGCTGTTCATGGCGGCGGCGCCCGCCGACTACCGTCCCGCCGCGCGGGCGGCGGCGAAGCAGGCGCGCGGCGCGGGCCCGCTCCGGGTGTCCCTCGAGCCGACCCCGGACATCCTGGGGTCGCTCGAGCGGCCGGCACAGTGCGTCGGCGTCGGGTTCGCGCTCGAGACGGGGGACGGTCTCGCGCGTGCGCGGCGCAAGTTGCAGGAAAAGCGGCTGGACTTCATCGTGCTGAATGACGCACTCGAGCCCGGCGCGGGCTTCGAGGTGACGACGAACCGGGTGACGATCCTCGCCGCGGACGGCCGGGAGCCGCTGGCGCTGCCGCTGCTCTCCAAGCGCGACGTCGCCGAGCGGATCCTCGATGTGGTCGGGCAGGCCCTGCGGTGACCGACCCGCGGACGCTGGCGCGGGCCTACCTCGAGCAGCAGCGGCTCCTGGGCGGCGACGCCGTGGTACGGGCGCAGACCGGGCCGGCGGAGGCGCCCGCCAGTGTGGCCCCCCCGGCGGTCCCCGCAGCGGGGCCGGCCGTGCCGCCGCCGGGGCCCAGCTGGGAGCCCCAGACGTCGACCGACCTGTTCACGGCGGATCCGGTGCGCGAGGCGACGTCGCGCGATGCTCTGGCGGCGCTCGTCGCCGCCTGCACCAAGTGCCGTCTGTGCGAGAGCCGGACCCACACCGTCCCCGGGGAAGGGCCGCCCGACGCCCGGCTGGTGGTGGTGGGTGAGGGCCCGGGCCGCACCGAGGACGAGACCGGCCGCCCGTTCGTGGGAAAGGCCGGGGAGCTGCTCACCAGGATCCTCGCGGCGATCGACCTGCCGCGCGACCGGGTATATATCTGCAACGTGGTCAAGTGCCGGCCGCCGGAGAACCGGGTGCCGCAGTTCGACGAGATCGCCGCGTGCGTGCCGTACCTGTTCCGCCAGATCGAGCTGTTGCGGCCGAAGGTGATCCTCGCGATGGGCGGGACCGCCGCCCAGACCATGCTGAACTCGAAGCAGTCGCTCAGCGCGATGCGGGACCACGTGCACCGGTTCCGCGGGATCCCGGTGATCGTCACGTATCATCCGGCCGCGCTGCTGCGCAACCCGAACTGGAAGAAGCCGACCTGGGATGACGTCCGTATCGCCCGCCGTCTCCTCGACGACTGACCGCGAGTACGCGGGACGGCAGATCCCGTGGAGCAACGAGGCCGAGCAGGCCGTGCTCGGCGCGATGCTGCTCGACCAGGACGCCGCGCTCAAGGCGGCGGAGATGCTCGACGACACCATGCTGTACCGGGAGGGGCACCGCATCCTCTTCCGGTCGATGGTGGCGCTGACCGAGCGGGCCGAGGCGATCGATCCCGTCACGCTGCGCGACGAGCTGGCGCGGCGCGGCGACCTCGACCGGGCGGGCGGACTCGAATACATCGCGACGCTCATCGACGTCGTCCCCACCGCCGCCAACCTCGAGTACCACGCGCGCATCGTGCGCGACAAGGCGGTGCTGCGGCGCCTGGTCGAGGCCGCCACCGCCATCATCCAGGACGTGTACGAGAGCCGCAACACGCCGGCGGAGGTGCTCGACAACGCCGAGCATCGGGTCTTCCAGGTCGCGCAATACCGCCGCGCCGAGGAGTTCACGCGTCTCAAGGAGCTGATCTGGCCCACCATGGAGCGCATCGAGCAGCTCCAGGCGGGCGCCGGCGACGTGACGGGGGTGCCGAGCGGGTTCAAGGACCTCGACTTGATCACGGCGGGGTTCCAGCGGGCGGACCTGGTGATCATCGCGGCCCGCCCGTCGATGGGGAAGACGGCCTTCGTGCTCAACGTGGTGCAGCACGCGGCGATCGAGCACAACGTGCCGGTGGCGGTGTTCTCACTCGAGATGTCGAAGGACCAGCTCGTGCAGCGCCTCCTCTGCTCGGAGGGCATGGTGGACGCCCAGCGGCTGCGCCGCGGCCAGCTGCGCGACGAGGACTACCCCAAGCTCGCGCGGGCCGCGGGCCTGCTCTCGTCGGCGCCGATCTGGATCGACGACTCCGCCGCGCTCACGCCGCTCGCGATGCGGTCCAAGGCCCGGCGCCTCAAGGCCGAGCACGACGTCGGCCTCGTGGTCGTGGACTACCTGCAGCTGATGCAGGGCCCGTCGGACATCGAGAATCGCCAGCAGGAGATCTCGTACATCTCGCGCTCGATCAAGGCGCTCGCCAAGGAGTTGAACGTCCCGGTGCTGGCGCTGTCGCAGCTGTCCCGCGCGCCCGAGCAGCGCGGCGGCGAGCATCGCCGGCCCCAGCTCTCGGACCTGCGCGAGTCCGGCGCCATCGAGCAGGACGCCGACGTCGTGTGCTTCATCTACCGGCAGGAGTTCTACGACGGCCCGGTGGACCCGAAGACCAACGACAGCATCGAAGGGAAGGCCGAGCTCATCGTCGGGAAGCAGCGCAACGGGCCGACCGGCACGGTCTCGCTGTACTTCCGCAAGGAGTACACCCGCTTCGACAACTGGAGCCCGCGCGAGGCGCCGGCCGAGGCCGTCCGCGGTGGCTAGGGACCGCTCGGTGTACCGCTGCACCGAGTGCGGCGCCGAGCATCCCAAATGGGCGGGCCGCTGCGACGGCTGCGGCGCGTGGAACACCCTGGTCGAAGAGCCCGTCACGGCACGGCGCGGCGAGCGCGGGCCGGCGGCGAGCGGCGCCCCGGGTCGGCCGCCGATCCGCCTGGCCGAGCTGCGGGGCGAGACGCTCGCGCGCTGGCAGACCGGCCTCGGCGAGCTCGATTTCGTCCTGGGCGGCGGCGTGGTCCCCGGGTCCCTGGTGCTGGTGGGCGGGGAGCCGGGCATCGGCAAATCGACCCTGCTGCTCCAGTGCGCGGGCCGCCTCGAGGCGGCCGGGGTGCCCACCCTCTACGTGTCGGGTGAGGAATCACCCGAGCAGATCCGGCTGCGCGCCGCGCGCCTTGCCGAGCCGGTGGACGCGGTGCACGTCCTGGGCGAGACGGCGCTCGAGCCGATCCTGCATCACGCCGCCGCGCTCAACGCGCGCGTCCTCATCATCGATTCGATCCAGACCACCTACACCACCGATCTGGAAGGCGCCCCCGGCAACGTGGGGCAGGTGCGCGAGTGCGCCGCCCGGCTGATGCGATTCGCCAAGGAGGCGGGGCCGGCCGTGCTGCTCGTGGGCCACGTCACCAAGGGCGGCGGCATCGCGGGCCCGCGCACGCTGGAGCACATCGTCGATACCGTGCTCTACTTCGAGGGCGAGGCGACGCTCGATCACCGCCTGCTGCGCGCCGTGAAGAACCGCTTCGGGCCGGCGGACGAGATCGGCGTGTTCCGCATGACGGGGGCCGGCCTCGAACCGGTGGCCGATCCCGCGGCGGCGTTCCTCGCGGGCCGTGCGGGTGGCGTCTCGGGGTCCGCGATCACCGCCCTCATGGAGGGTAGCCGGCCCGTGCTGGTGGAGATCCAGGCGCTCGCCTCGCGCCCGGGGTTCGGGACCCCCCAGCGCGTGGCGACCGGTCTCGATCAGCGCCGGCTGGCCGTGCTGCTCGCCGTGCTCGAGCGCCGCGCCGGGATGCCGTTCGGCCAGCTCGACGTGTTCGTGAACGTGACCGGCGGCGTGCGGCTGATCGATCCCGCGACCGACCTGGCCGTGCTCGCGGCGCTCATCTCCGCCGTGCACGACCGCGTCGTCCCGCCCGATGCGCTGTTCCTGGGTGAGGTCGGCCTGGGGGGCGAGGTGCGGCCCGTGGCCGCGGTGGAGCGGCGGCTCGCCGAGGCCGCGCGCCAGGGGTTCCACCGCGTGTTCCTGTCGGCGCGCTCGCGCGTACGGGCCGACGGGATCGAGGTGATCGGCCTGGAGGGCATCGGTGAGCTCGGGACCCGACTCGCCGCCTGACGTCGGAGTGGTGGTCGTGGCCGCGGGTGCCGGCGTCCGGGCGGGGCCCGGGGAGCCAAAGCAGTTCCGGCCTATCGGCGGCGTCCCGATGCTGCTCCGCTCCCTGCGGCCTTTCACCTCGCATCCGGCGGTGGCGCAGGTGGTCGTGGCGCTCCCGCCTCCACTCGTCGCCGCACCGCCCGAATGGCTCGCGCGCCTCAGCGGAGGCCGCCTCGCGCTCGTCGGGGGGGGCGCGGCCCGGGCCGACTCGGTGCGAGCGGGGCTCGCCCTGCTGCGGGACGACGTGACCGTGGTCCTCGTCCACGACGCGGCGCGGCCGTTCGTGGGCCGCGAGACGATCGACGCCGTGGTCGCCCGGGCCCGCACCGGGGTCGGTGCGGTGGCGGCGGTGCCGGTGAGCGATACCCTCAAGGAGGCGGGCGGCGACGCCCGGGTGACCCGCACCGTCCCGCGCGAGGGCCTGTGGCGGGCGCAGACCCCCCAGGGGTTTCCCCGCGCGATGCTGGCGGCGGCGTACGCCCTCCCGTCGGACGACCCGTCCCCGACCGACGATGCCGCAGCGTGCGAGCGGGCCGGATTCCCGGTCGAGGTCGTGCCCGACACGACGGCGAACATCAAGGTCACGACCGCGGAAGACTTCCGGCTGGCCGAAGCGCTGGCCCACGAGGCGCGATGACGACCCTCGCCTTCCGGACTGACGCCGACGTGCGCGCCGCCATCCCGCGGACGGTCGCCCACCTCCACGGAGGCGGCCTGTTGGCCTACCCGACGGAAACGGTCTACGGCGTGGGATCGCGGGCGCGGGACGCGGACGTGCGGGCCCTGGCCGACCTGAAGGGGCGGCGGCGCGACAAGCCGTTCCTCCTGCTGGTGAGCGATCGCGCCATGGCCGAGGCCCAGGGACTCGCCTTCAACGCGGCGGCGGACGCGCTGGCGCGGGCGTTCTGGCCGGGACCGCTGTCGCTGGTACTCCCCGGGGGCGGGGGGCGACTGCCGGACCTGCTGCGCGGTCCCGAAGGTGGCATCGCGGTACGGTGGACGTCGCACGCCGGCATCGCGGCGCTGGTCGCCGCGCTCGGCGAGCCGCTCACCTCGACCTCCGCCAACCGCCCCGGCGAGTCGCCCGGGGCGGGCGCCGAAGCGATCGGCCGCGATTTCGCCGAGGCCGTGCAGGACGGACGCCTGCTCGTGCTCGATGGCGGCGTGCTCGGGAACCGCCCGCCGTCAACGGTGGTGGACTGCACCACGCTGCCGCCGCGGCTCGTCCGCGAGGGAGCCGTCTCGGTCGCCGAGCTGCGGCGCGCGGCCGGAGGGCTCGCGCCGTGATCCGCCAGGTCCTCTTCGTCTGCACCGGGAACATCTGCCGCAGCCCGCTCGCCGAAGCGTTGCTGCGCCGGGCCGTCGAGGAACGGGGGCTGGGCGTCACCGTGGGGTCGGCCGGGACCGGGGCCTGGGAAGGCGCCCCGGCCTCCGAGGGCGCCTATCTGGTCGCCCTCGAGCACGGGCTCGACCTGTCGGCGCATCGGGCGCGCCTGCTCAGCCGCGACCTGGTCGAGACCTCCGACCTCGTGCTCACGATGGCGCGGCACCACCGCGCCCGGGTGGACGAGCTGGGGGGGGCGGGGCGGGTGCAGGTGCTGGGCGAGTACGCGGGCGTGGCGGCCGCGGACGCCGAGGTCGGTGACCCGTTCGGCGGCGACCTCGAGATCTACCGCGAGACCTTTCGACAGCTCGTGCAGTTGATCGGCGCCGTGGCCGAGCGCCTGGCGGCGGAGGCGGGTAGTGGAGATCCGGGCTAGCACGCGCCTGCTCGCGGTACTGGGCGACCCGGTCGGCCATTCGCTCTCTCCGGTGCTGTTCAACGCCGCGATCGCGGCGTTGGGGCTGGACGCGGTGTACGTCGCCCTGCGCGTGGCCGATCCCCAACTCGCGGCGGTCCTGGCCGCGCTCGCCCGCACGGGGGGCGCCGGCAACGTCACCGTCCCCCACAAGGAAGCGGTAGAACGGTCCCTCGCGCGTAAAACGGATCTCTGCGCCCGCACCGGAGCGTGCAATACCTTCTGGACGGAGCAGGGAGGCCTGGTGGGCGACAACACGGATGTGGCGGGCGTCCGGGAGGGCCTCGCCGCCCTCGACGCCGCCGGCGCGACGCGCTGGCTCGTCCTCGGAACGGGCGGCACGGCGCGCGCGGTGGCGGTGGCGGCGGCGGAGGCTGGTGCGGAGCTGCTGGTGCGCTCGCGCGATCCCGGCCGCGGAACGGCCTTCGCCGACTGGGCGACGTCCGCCGGTACCACGGCGCGCGCCGCCCGCGACGGCGAACGGGTGGACGTGGTGGTGAACGCGACGCCCGCCGGGCTGCGGCGCGGCGACCCGCTGCCGACCGAGCCCCGGGCCGTGCCGGGTGTCGCCGTCGCGCTGGACATGGTGTACGCGCCGGGGGAGACCCGCTGGGTGCGCGTGATGCGCGAGGCGGGCTGCCGGGCCGCGGACGGGCGGGTACCCCTCGTGGCCCAGGCGGTCGCGGCGTTCGCGCGGTTCTTCCCGGATGTCCGCGCGCCGCGCGAGGTGATGCGGGCTGCCGTGGACCGCGCGCTGCGTGACTAGCGCCGTCGAGCAGCTGCTGCTCCCCGCCGAGTGCCTGTTGTGCCGGCAGCTCCTCTCCTTCCGCCACTCCCGCGATGTGGTCTGCGACGTCTGCCGTCACCGCTGGCGGGCGGTGGCGCCGCCGTGGTGCGAGCGCTGCGGGCAACCGGGCCCCCATTTCGGCCCGTGCCGGGTCTGCGTGGAGTGGCCCGCCGCGCTGGTACGGGCGCGGTCGGCCGTGTGGCTGGACGCGGGCGCACGCGCGGCGGTGCACGCGCTCAAGTACGGTGGCTGGACACGTATCGCGGCGGACCTGGCGGCGGTCGCGGCCCGGCGGCTCCCGGCGCCACCGCCCGCCGCCGCAGTGGTCCCCGTGCCGCTCGCGCCGCGCCGCCTGCGGCGGCGGGGGTACAACCAGAGCGCGCTGCTGGCAGCCGCGCTCGCCGCGCGCTGGTCCCGGTCCCTGCGCGCGGACCTGCTCCAGCGCGCACGAGAAACGGCGACCCAGACGACGTTGACACCGACAGCCCGCAGGGCGAACGTGGCGGGGGCGTTCGCGGCAACGCGGGACGTGGAACGCGGAACGCGGAACGACGACCCGCGATCCCCGCTCGTCCTCGTGGACGACGTCTTCACCACCGGGGCGACATTGGCGGAGTGCGCGCGAGCGCTGGCGGGCGCGGGCTGGGGCCGCATCGAGGCGGTCACCTTCGGCCGTGCCGTGATCCCCGACTTCACCTAAGAGGAGCTGGCGACATGGCGGTGCGCGTGGCGATCAACGGGTTCGGCCGTATCGGGCGCAACGTGGTGCGGGCGGCGCTGCGCATGCAGCAGGCCGACCTCGAGTTCGTGGCGGTGAACGACATCACCGATACGAAGACCCTGGCCCATCTGCTCAAGTACGACTCGGTGCACGGGCGCTTTGCGGGCACCGTCGAGGCCAAGAGCGACGCCATCGTGGTGAACGGCCGAGCGCTCAAGGTGTCCGCCGTGAAGGAGCCGGAGAAGCTGCCGTGGAAGGACCTCGGCGTGGACATCGTGCTCGAGAGCACCGGCCGGTTCACCGACCGGGACAATGCGGCGAAGCACCTGGCTGCCGGGGCGCGCAAGGTGGTCATCTCCGCACCGGCCAAGGGTGAGGACCTCACCGTGGTGATGGGCGTGAACCACGAGGCCTACGACCCCGCGCGGCACCACATCGTGTCGAACGCCTCGTGCACCACCAACTGCCTCGTGCCGGTGGTCAAGGTGGTGCGTGACCGTTTCGGGTTCGTGAGCGGATTCATGACGACCGTCCACAGTTACACCAACGACCAGCAGATCCTCGACCTGCCGCACAAGGACCTGCGCCGGGCGCGCGCCGCGGCGCTATCGATCATTCCGACCTCTACGGGGGCGGCGAAGGCGACGAGTCTCGTGATCCCCGAGGTGAAGGGGAAGATCGACGGCGTGTCGCTGCGGGTGCCGACGCCCGATGTGTCGCTCGTGGACCTCACCTGCACCGTGGAACGCAGCACCACGATCGAAGAGGTGAACGCGGCGTTCCGCGAGGCGGCGCAGGGTGCGTTGCGGGGGATCCTCGACGTCTCGGACGAGCCGCTCGTCTCGGTCGACTA
>DASPFU010000188.1:0-17018 GCA_035620935.1 Gemmatimonadales bacterium | reverse complement strand
CACCGCGAGCAGCGCGTAACCCGGGACGGCGATCGTGTTGGCGTCGTCGGCATGGTACGACGACTGGCCCTGGAGCGTCACGCGAGCGCCGATCGGCGCGACCGCGGTGGGGGCGACCGCGACGCTCGCCGCCCACGTCAGGTCGGGCACGCCGACCACCCGGTTGCCGGAGTAGTCCGCGACGGCGCCGGGGACCCCGTAGTGCACCGAATCCACGACATAGTCGGTGTACCGATGATCGGACCATGCGAGCGATCCCTGGAGCGAGATCCCGCCCGCGGCCTCCAGCCGGACGGCCGCCTCCGCGCCGCGGCGGCGCGCCTGACCCGCGGTGAAATAGAACCGCCCGCCCTGGTACGGAACGATCTCGTTCCTGACCGTGGTCGTGTACACCGCGACGTCGTACGCGAGCCGGACGATCGGTCCCCCCGTGGGGTCGACGGCCTGCCGCGTGCCGATCTCGAACGTCGCCGAGCGGATCGGCTCGAGCAACGGATTGATGCCGTACACCGTGTCCTCGCCGAACGTCCCCGCGGGGTCCGTCTCGTTGCCGGCGGGCGCCTCGATCCCGCCGCCGATCGCGCCGTAGACCATGTGCCGCGCGCCGAGCCGATACGTGATCCCCGCCTTCGGCGTCACGCCGGTGAACGCCCGCGCGTCATCGAGGCGCGGGTCGAGATGGTCCTCGTAGTCGTATGCGATGTCGTCGTAGCGCGCCCCGGCGCTGATCGTGAGCCGCGGCCCCAGGGCGATGTCGGCCTGGAGAAAGGCGCCGGCGTTCCCCGCCCCCTCGCGCTTGTCGGTCTGCAGCGTGTCCCCCCGCGTGCCGTCCGCTGCGAGCGAGTAGAACAGGATCGCGCCGTCCTGGTACGCCGCGTCGGCGCCCCCCTGCACGACCGCCCGTGCGCCCGGGCCGAGGGCCACCGCGGTCTGGTAGGTCACGCTGCCGCCCACGTGGTAGCGGGTGAAGTCCCGGAACGTGCCGCGCTCCGACCGCTGCAGGAACTTGGGGGCCACGAACAGGGTCGCCCGCACCTCGCTGGCGGACCCCGGCGCGTGCGCCAGCGACAGCCCCAGCCGCGCGTTGCGGTTCTCGCGCCGCTCGTCACGGGCGGCGTACACCGCGTTCGCCTGACGCGGGTCCGCCGCCACCTCGGCCTCGGTGAGTGGGCCAGGGATCCGGAACGCGTTGTCCGACGCCGTCGCGAACATCCCGAGCGACGTGCGCTCCGCGAGCGGCGACGTGACCGACAGGTTGAGCACCGACCGGCGGGCGCGCGAGTGGTCCCGCCAGCCGTCGAACGCCGTGTGGGTGAAGGACGCCGCCAGCCGCCCGGTGCCGAGCGTCGTACCACCGCCCACCCGCGCGCGCCGCAGGCCGAAGGCCCCGCTCTCCATGGCAGCGTCCACCTGCCAGCGCTCGAACACCGGCACGGTCGAGACGGCGATCACGCCTCCCGCCGCGTTGCCCCACACCGCCGAGGCGTTGGACCGCACCACCTCGAGCGACTGCGCGGCCCCGAGCTCGACCTGGTCGAACGAGGTGCGCCCGTCGGGCTCCGTCTCCGGGAAACCGTCCACCAGCACGCGGATGCCGCGTGAGGTCCCCGCGTTGGATCGGTCGCCGGCCCCGCGCGCGCCGAACCCCCGGATGATGATGCGGACGTCGCTGGTGCCGTAGCGCGACGCGGCCACCACCCCGGGGACGAGCGCGAGCGCGTCGTCCAGGCCGAAGCCACGCGTGCCGAGGAAGTCCCGCCGCGTCACGGCCGACGTCGCGAGCGGCACCTGGAACGGGTCCTTCGGCTCGCGCGTGGCGGTGACCGTCAGCGGCCGCAGGTGCACCGTGTCGGTGCGGACCGTATCCGGGGCCTGCGCCGCGGCCGCCGTGGCCACGGTGAGCCAGGCAAGGGAGAGGATCGGACGCCTCATGCGTCGGGACGTTACCGGCCGAGTCATCCCCCGTCCACCCGGCGGTCCGGGGTAAGCCTCCTTCAGCGGTTCTTCACCGCGGCTTCACCGGGGCGACCCGAGGTTGTGCCTACGACCCTGGAGGCCACGTGACGCAAGCGCCGACGCACGATCAGTCGTTCCAGATCTCCCTCACACTGCGCGAGGGGTACGAGATGACCGCCGACTTCGGCCTGCCGGGGGTGGATCCCCTGCAGTTCGACGAGCCGGTCCCGCTCGGCGCGGGCCACGGGCCCAACGCGGCCCGGGTCCTCGCGTCCGCTGTGGGGAACTGCCTCGCGGCCAGCCTGCTCTTTTGCCTGCGGAAGTCGCGCGTGGACGTACAGGAGCTGCGCGCCACGGTCACCGGCACGATGGCCCGGAACGAGCGCGGTCGGCTCCGCATCAGGTCCTTGCGCGTGCGGCTCGAGCCGGTCGTCCCGGCCGATCAGCGGGACCGGACGGCCCGCTGCATGGAGCTGTACGAGGACTTCTGCCTCGTGTCGCAGAGCGTGCGGCAGGGGATCGACATCACGGCCGAAGTGCATCCGGCCGACGCCGCGGAGCCCGCCCCGGTGGGACCGGCGGCGCGACGCCCGCGTCTACGGGAGCCGCCGCGCCGCGTCGTAGGGGAACACGTCCAGGATCTCCCCGGCGGCGAGCCGCGCCTGCATGTCCCGCCAGTAGCCGGGCTCGAACAGGCAGCCGTGCGCATCGAGCAACGCCTCGCGGGCGGCGCCATCGAACGGGATGAACCGCCGCAGCTCCTCGGGGAAGACGTCGCCCGGCCCGACGGCGAACCACGGCTCGTCCGCCAGCTCATCCTCCGGCGTCCGCGGCTCCGGCATTTCGCGGAACCGGCATTCGGACAGCGGCAGGATCTCGTCGTAGTCGTAGAACACCACCCGGCCGTGGCGGGTCACCCCGAAGTTCTTGAGCAGCAGGTCCCCGGGGAACATGCCCGTCGCCGCGAGATCGCGCACCGCCTGACCGTAATCGACCGCGGCGTGCCGCGTCATGGCCGCGTCGGACTCGACGAGGTACAGGTCGAGCGGCTTCACGCGGCGCTCCGTGTAGAGATGCGCGATCACGACCTGGTCGCCGTCGAGCCGGACGGTGCGGGACGCCGTCTCCAGCAGCTCGGTCAGCAGGGCCCGGGCGAAACGGGTCCTGGGGAAGGCCAGTCCCTCGAATCCCTGCGCGTCCACCAGCCGCCCGGCGCGATCGTGCTGGGCGACCATCTCGTAGCGCCGCTCCACCTCCGCGCGCGTCGTCTGCTTCGGCGGCGGGAAGGTGTCGCGAATGACCTTGAAGACCACGTCGAACGACGGCAGCGCGAACACTGCCATCACCATCCCCGGTGCCCCGGGCGCCCGGTCGAACCGCTCGTCGGACCGCAGCAGGTGCCGCTGGAGGTCCCGGTACAGCTCGGTCTTCCCGTGCTTGTGGTAGCCGAGCGCGCTGTACAGCTCGCCGACCGGCTTCACCGGCAGGAGCGACCGCAGGAAGTCGATCACCTCGGCGGGCCGCGGCACGTCGGCGTGGAAGTAGGAGCGCGTGTAGCTGAAGACCATGCTGACCTCGGCCTCGGTCAGCAGGACGGCATCGATGACGAGACCGGCCGGCCGATGCACCAGCGCGAGCACGAGCGGCATCACCCGGTTGCCGCCGCGCACCCGTGCCACGATGTACGCGCCCTTGCGGCGGTAGAACACCGCGTCGAGCACCTCGATCTCCTCGGCCGGGAGTGGGGCCTTGCCCGCCTCCCAGTACGCCTCGATCTCCCGGGCCGCCAGCCCCGCGTCGCGATCGGCGTCCGCGAAGGGCACGGCGAACCGGCAGTCGTCGAGCAGTCTCCGTACCGCGGTCGCGACCGACAGCTCCGTGGTGTAGGTGCCGTACGACCGGCTCGCGGTGAGCACCGGCACGCGCTCGAACCGGAAGTCGAGGTACTCGATCGCCGGATTGATGCCGACAGTCTGGAAGATGCGCCGTGTGACCGAGTTGAAGAACGTCTCGGCGATCTCGGCGGCGGGATGGCCGAGCACGACGTGGGAGTGCGCCGCACGCAGCGCCGTCCACAGCGACTCGTCCCGGACGCGCTCGCCCAGGACCCCCCGCACGTCGGGGACGACCGCCGCGATCCGCCGGGCGTACAGGTCCAGCCGCTCCCGGGCGTCCGCCAGCGCGCCCGGCCAATCCTGCCGCTCGAAGCGGCCCTTGGCCCGGCGGGTGACCTCGAGGAAGTCGCGGTGGTAGGCCTCGAAGCCCTGGTGGATGATGCTCGCCCCGCGTTCCGCGAGCGCCGCTCGGTCGGCTGCGGTCATGGGCCGGTGTCAGTCTGGGTTACGGGTCGCCCGCTCGCAAGGGATGGGCCGCGCCCGGTCGGCCCCGCCCGTCCGCACGGCGTCGCGAAGAGGGGAGGAGGGAGCGTATCTTGGGGGCCATGGACGGACCAGGCGAGGGGGCGGAGGGCCCCGCCCCGGACCCGGAGCGGCGGCTCCGGCTCGACAGCATCCGCAGTCAGATCATCGCGTTCGCGGTGCTGGCGGCGCTAATCCCCGCCGTGAGCATCGCCGCGATCGCCTACCAGCAGAGCCGCCAGGCGCTCGTCCAGAACATCGCCGAGGAGCTCTCCTCGGCCAGCTCCCAGGCCGCGCGGGAGCTGGGGCTGTGGGCCAAGGAACGCCTTTACGATCTCCGGGTCTACACCGGCTCCTACGAGGTGATCGAGAACCTGGAGCGCGCCGCGCGCGCCCGCGACCGCGCGGCCCGCAACCGGCTCACGGGATACCTCGAGGCCGTCCGCGGCCGCACCGGCGACTACGAGATGCTCGCCGTCACCGACGTGCGGGGCACCGTGGCCGCCGTGTCCGCCGCGCGCGGCGGAGGCGTGGACTCGGCCCTCGCCGCCCTGCCGGGCCACTGGCTGGCCGCCGTGCGGCAGGATGAGGCGGTCGTCGGCACCGCGTTCTGGGACCCCTCGGCCGCCAAGGCGGTCGTCACGTTCGCCGTGCCGGTGACGACCGGCAACGGCCGGGTGCTCGGCGCCCTGGTGGCGCGATTCAGCCTCGGCAGCGTCGCCGACCTGCTCGCGACGTATGGCCGCGGCGGCGCGCGCGAGGCCTACGTCGTGACCGACAGTGGCCGTTTCGTCGTCAGCAGCGGTGGCAGCTCGGCCGATCTCATGGGCAGCGGCCTCGCGGCGGAGACGTTCGCCACGTTGCGGACCCGCGAGGGCGAGCGGCTCGAGTATGGCGACGCCGCCGGACGGGAGATGGTCGGCGTGCTGCGCCCCGTGCCCCGGTCCACGTGGTTCGTCCTCGCGCAGGTGCCGGTGGCCGAGGCCTACGCCCAGGTGGGCCGCGTGCGCAACATCGCCGTCGGCGTGGTCCTGACGCTGGTGCTGGGCATCGGATGGCTCGCGTATCGCCTCGGCCTCGTGATCGTCCGACCCCTCGACCGGCTCACCGCCGGTGCCACCACCGTCGCGGGCGGCGACCTGGCCGTCGCGATCCCCGTCACGGGCGGTGGCGAGGTCGCGTACCTCACGCGGGTGTTCAACGACATGGTGACGCGCCTGCGCCGGGGCCGCGAGGAGCTCGAGCGACTCTCCACGACCGATGCGCTCACCAAGCTCTCCAATCGGCGCTACCTCATGACCCGCCTCGAAGAGGAGGCCCGCCGGGCTCGCCGCACCGATCGGCCGTTCAGCATGCTGATGGTCGACGTGGACCACTTCAAGAAGTACAACGACACCTACGGGCACCAGGCCGGCGATGAGGTCCTGGCCGGGGTCGCGGCCATCCTGCTGGAGTGCGTTCGGGAGGTGGACTGCGCCGCGCGTTACGGCGGCGAGGAATTCGTGATCGTGCTGCCGGAGACCCCGGCCGAAGGCGCGATCGACGTCGCGGCCCGCATCCGCAGCCGGCTCGCGACGGAGGTCTTCCCGGGCGGGAAGGTGACCCTCAGTCTCGGGATCGCCGAGTTCCCCGCGGACGGCGAAACCCCGGAGTTCGTGCTGCGGGCCGCCGACGCCGCACTGTACCGCGCGAAGCGCGAGGGGCGAGACCGCGTCGTCCGCGCCGTGCGGGGGCGCTTCTCGGGAGACGTCCGGCCGCACGACCCCGCGATGATGCGCGGCCGCGCGCGGCCCTCGAGCGCCCCGGGGGGGGGCCCGAAGGCGGAGTGAATCACGGGCCGCGCCGTGTGACGAGGCTGTAGAACACCCACCCGGACCGCCCGGCCCCGTCCGTGACCCGCACCCAGTCCTCCAGGTGCGACAGGCCGGTGAGCGCCACCCCGCGGTCCACCGTGAACAGCACGCGGAAGTTCGTGCCGGGCCCCTCCCGCACGTTGGCGCGACTGTTCACCGCGAGCGGCACCGGCACCGCGAACGCGGTTTCGCCCGGACGCGCGGGTACGGCACTCCCGCCTGCCGCCATGCGCCCCCGGCCCGACGCGGTGAGCGATTTCACCTGGTTCGCGAGATACAGCGCACCCCCGTAGTTCTGCTTCCCGAACTCGGTCGTACTCTGGTCGAGCAGCCGGCGGGCCTGCGCGATCTCCGGGGCCTGCGGGTCGCGGGTGCGCAGAGTCTGCAGCGCGATGTCCGCCTCGGCCAGGGCCGAGGCGGCCTCGGCCCGGGTCGCGCTCGTCTGTAGCCGGGCCAGCGATCGGACGACCTCGCGGCGCGTCTCCTCCAGCGTGGCTTCCAGCCGCTCGATCTGCGCGTCGCGCTCGAGCAGCCTGACCTCCAGCTCGCCGATGCGGCGCTGCTGCTCGGGATCGGGCACCACGAGCCGCACCGTATCCACGCGGGGCGGGACGGTGGTGATCGGCGGCGCCGGGGCTGGCTCTTCGGTCTCGGACGAGGCCGTGGCCGCGCAGGCGGTCAGGGCCGGCAGCACGAGGACGGCGATGGCGGCGCGAACGGCTCGCGGGTGCATCCTTACATAATTGCGCCCGCTCGCCGCCCGGGCAACGGTGGGCACGGGACCGGGCGGGCCCGTAAGTTGCGGGCATGCCTGCACTGCCAGACCTCGACCGGCTCTACGACGGCACGCTCGCCGCATGTCGCGTACAGCTACGAGGCACAAGAACCCCAGTGCCCAGAGAAGTTCCCAGACGGCGAAGCACGAAGTGGTTGCCAGACCCCGGTGGCCCGGCGTGGCACGGCTGGCAACGGGCCGCTGGTGACCACTTCCCCCTTGCCGTCTGGGAACTGGTCTGCGCACTGCGCCCCGGCGCCTGGAGGCTCTAGCCGGCGCGGCGCAGATCCGGGTTGAACAGCTCCCGCTCGACCCGCTCCGCCTCGGTCGAGCTGTCGACCGCGCGCTCGGCCATCCCGCCCCCGCTGACGAATCGCACGATTTCGGACACGACCGCCGGGTCCCGCGCGACGCCGCGATGGCCGAGGCCGCTCGTGGTCAGGAGGCGGGCCCCCGGCCATGCGTCGGCGATCGTGGCGCCGTCGAGCCACGGCACGGTGGCGTCGTCCCGGTCGTGTACCACGAGCAGCGGCCGCGCCATCCGGCCGGCGATCGTGGGAACATCGAGATCGGTCCAGCGGATGCGGAGGCGGCGCTCGCTGCGTGCCCGCAGGCCGTCGATCACCCCGGAGCGCAGGCCGAGTGCGGCCGCGAACGGGATCGCCCACGCCGCGGGATTGACCGGCGGCGCCAGGAAGGCGAACCGCCGGGCGTCGAGCCCCCAGTGGGCCGCGAGCGCCGTCGCGGCCCCGCCCATCGAGTGTGTCACCACGGCGTGCGCCGGGCCGTAGGTCTGCACCACCGCCAACAGGGCCCGGGCGAAGTCCGGCATCGAGCTCATGCCCCGGCCCGCCGCGCCGTGACCCGGGGCGTCGAACCAGACGACCGTGAAGCCAGCGTCGAGCAGCGCGGTGGCGAGGTGATGGAGGCGACCGCCGCGCCCGCCCCACCCGTGCACCAGATACACTCGCGGCCCGGCGCCCCGGCTCCACGTGACCACCCGCCGCCCGTCGACCCGCAGGTCGAGCCGCCGGCCGCGCGCCAGGAAGTCGCGCACGTCGCGGGCCGCCCGCGAGCGAGGCGGCGTGAAGAACAGGCGCTCGGCGACGCGCGCCGCGAGCGCGGGCGAGGCGGCCTGCAGGAGGCGCATGCCGGTTCGGACGGGGGTCGGTGCGATCATGGTCGGTCCTCGGGGTCGCCAGTCGTCTGTCGAATGCCGTCGAGCAGGGCGCCGAACGCCCGACGGGCACGCGCTTCCGCTTGTGGATCGGTCAGCAAACGCCAGGCGTGATGGAACGCGAGCATCACGCCGTACAGGTCCTGCGCGAACTGCTCCGCATCGGCGTCGGGCCGGAACCGCCCCGCGGCTACGCCGAGCCCGACCGATGTCACCAGGACGCCGATCCACTCGCGTTGGAGCCGCACCAGCCGATCGCGTACCGGTCCGGCACGGTCGTCGAGCTCGCTCGCCGCCTGGGCGAAGACGCACCCGCCCGGCAGGGACTGCGCGGCGTCCCACGCCAGCCAGCGCTCGAACAGCGCCCGCAGCCGGGGTTCGCCCCGCGGCTCACGCAGCGACGGCCGGACCACCTGATCGACGAACTTCGCCGCCGCATGGTCCAGCACCTGGATCTGCAGCGCCTCCTTGGAGCGGAAGTGCGCGAACAGCCCGCTCTTTGAGAGGCGCAATTCGTCGGCGAGATGGCCAATTGTCAGGCCGGTGAGCCCGAGCTGGCTGGCGAGGCCGGTCGCGTGCTCCAGGATGGCTGAACGAGTGCGTTGGCCCTTGGTAGGCATGGGGCGATAATAGCACGAACGTTCGTATGTGGTCAAGCCCCAGGTCCCAGGCGCCGGTGAGGTTCCCAGCCGGCGAAGCAAACAGTGGTTGCCAGACCTGAGTGGCCAGGAACTGACCGGCAACCGTTCCACTGGCAACCACTTCCACCTTCGCCGTCTGGCAACTACTCTGAGCGCTTCGCCCTCCGGACTGTGGACCATGCTGCGACTCGCGTTGAGCCTACTGCTCGCAACCCCCGCCCTGGCCGCCCAGATGCCCGTTGCGCCGCCGGTGCCACCCCCCGACGGCTTCCGGGTGTACCTCATCACCGACATGGAGGGTCTCGCCAGCGTCGTGTTCAACCGCGAGATCATCTCCGGTTACGAAGGCGAGCGGTACCGGGACCAGTCGAGTCGCGACTACTGGGAGCACTACCGCGACGTCCTCACGCGGGAAGTGAACGCCGTGATCGGCGGCGCGCGGCGCGGCGGCGCCCGCTCGTTCGTGGTGAACGAGGGCCACGGTGGCAACCTGTTCGGCAGCATCCTCCCGTGGGACCTGGACACCGCGGCGATCCTGATCCGCGGATGGCCCAAGCCGATGGTGATGTCCACCGGACTGGATTCGACCGCGGGCGCGCTGATGCTGATCGGCGGACACGCCAACGCCGGCAGCCCCGGCGTGATCTCGCACACCTACGCGTTCGACCGCTTCACGGTGAACGGCCGCGTCCTGAACGAGACGGGGATCAACGCGCTGGTCGCCGCCGAGTACGGCGTCCCGGTGGTCCTGGTGTCGGGCGACGACGTGGTGGTGCGGGAGGCGAGGGAGCAGCTCGGACCGCAGGTGGTGGGCGTCGTGACCAAGTGGGCCATTGGCCGCAGCGCCGCGATCACCCTCAGCCCGGCCGTCGTCCGGCAGATGCTCGCGGATTCGGCGGCGGCCGCGGTCCGCCGGGCGATGCGCGGCGAGTTCAAGCCGCTCCGGATCCCCCGGCCCTACCAGGTGGAATTCACGCTGCGCCGCAGCTACCCTGCGGCGTTGATCGCGCCGGTCGACACCCTCTCCGGGTTCCGGCTCGAGAAGACGGGCGAGCGCACGTATCGCTTCGTCACCCGGGACGCGCGGGAGATGGCGCGCCTGCTCGACGCGATCGAGCTGGTGGTGCTGCGCTGAGCATCGCCCGAGACCGGGCGCGACCGCGACGGTCCGCACTCGCGGGACTGCTGATCGCGCTCGCCGCCTCCGCGCCGGCGGTCGCCCAGCAGACGCCCCTCGAGGTCCGGGTCGTCACCGACCAGGCCGACGCCGTCCTCACGATCCTCGATCAGCTCGCGGCGCGTCGGGATCCGGCGGAGTCGGCGTGGCGCCAACTGTTCGAGACCGAGGGGTACCGCCGCCTGCAGCAGCGGGAAGCCGCGTTCCGCCGCGCCTTCACCGATTCCGCGTTCCGGGAGTTCGTGCGGTCCCCCGACCTCGCCCGGCGGGCCCCGGCGCTGCGCGCGACGCTGGCCCGGTGGGTCGCGACAGATCCCGCTGCGGCCGCCCGCGCGGCGTTCGCCTACCTGCCGGCGCACGCCCGCATCCGGGCGTCGGTCTACCCGGTCATCAAGCCCCGCACCAATTCGTTCGTGTTCGAGGCGCGGACCAATCCGGCCATCTTCCTCTATCTCGACCCGGAGGTCACGGGCCCGAAGTTCGCCAATACGCTGGCGCACGAGCTGCACCACCTGGGGTACGCGAACGCCTGCCCCGACCCTCCCGCGGACAGCGCAGTGGCGGCGGGGGTCCGCGCCGCGCGCGACTGGATGGGCGGGTTCGCGGAGGGCCGCGCGATGCTCGCGGCCGCGGGGGGACCGGACGTCCATCCGCACGCCACGAGCGACTCGGCGGAGCGCGCCGTCTGGGAGCGCGACGTAGCCCTGGTGCCGGACGACATCGCGCGCCTCGAGGCGTTCTACGGGGACCTGCTCGACGGCCGGCTGTCCGACGAGGCGGCGCGGGACCGCGGGTTCACCTTCGTGGCCACCGACTCCGTGCCGCAGGGCGCGTTCTACACGGTGGGCTGGTACATGGCCGCGGTGGTCGAGCGGGAGCTGGGACGCGAGCGCCTGGTGGCCTCGACGTGCACGCCCGCCGCCCTGCTGGCCGACTACAACCGCGCGGCGGAGCGCATCGCCGCCCGTGGACAGGCAGCGCCACCCCGCTGGTCCGACGCGTTGCTCGCACGCGTCGGGGCGCCGGCGCCCTAAGGCGTCACGCGCACCACCCGCACACGGCTCGTCCCGCCGCGCCGCTCGGTCCATGCCACCGCCGCCATTCCGTCCGACCCCACGGCCACGCTGGGGTGATCGGCGCCGTCCGTCCCCCGCACCGTCCGCCGCCAGGCGACCGACCCGTCGACGCCGATCAGCGCCAGCTCGAGGCGGCTCCTGCCGCGCCCGGTCACGTCCCACGCGACCAGCGCCCGCCCGTCGGGCCACACGGCCACCGCCGGATGGGCGGCGGGCAGGCGCCGGGCGGAAAGCAGCGCCCGGGTCGCGGTCACTCGCCCGTCGGGCTCGCGGCGCGCATAGCGCACCCCGGCACCGCCCTCCGGTCCCGTGAACCAGGCGACGTGCAGCACCCCGCGCGCGTCCACGGCCAGCCCGGGCCCGGTGTGCGGGCACCCGGGATACACCCACCCGTCGGGGGCGATGCGCGCCGGACGGGGCACGGCGTCCTCACCCACGAGATCCGCGACCACCACGTCCCGCACGCTGCCGGGGAAATGCTGGCGCCACCCCGCGACCGCCCCGCCGTCGGGCCGGCGGGCGAGCGACACGCGGCAGCACGGGCACGCCGACCCCCACAGCCCGCGGTTCGCCCGCCAGGTCCGCCCGGCGTCGTCGGACCGCGCGAGCCACACGTTCGACCGCCCCTCGGCGTGCGCCGAGTCGTCGTGACCGGCGCCGTCCAGCTCGCTGCCCACGGCCGGCGCCAACGGCCCGGGCCGCTGCTCGAGCCACGCCACGACGAGGCTCGAGTCGCCCATCCACGCGGCGCCGTGGAACGTGTGGCTCGCGAGGCCTGTCGTGGTATCGTCGTTGAGCGTGACCGGTTCGCTCCACGTCGCTCC
The DNA here is from genome assembly GCA_035620935.1 of Gemmatimonadales bacterium. Classification (GTDB taxonomy): domain Bacteria; phylum Gemmatimonadota; class Gemmatimonadetes; order Gemmatimonadales; family GWC2-71-9; genus SZUA-544. The sequence continues at coordinate 5,182 of DASPFU010000188.1, read as the reverse complement.
CCCGTCGGTCGAGCGGGCGAACCGAACGACGCTCGCGGGGAAGCGCCGCCCGGGGGCCGGGACCTGCCGTACCCAGGCGAGACCGAGGACGCCGGGCGCGGCGCCCCAGCGCGGCGACGCCTCGGCGTGCGGGTGCACGTCGTGGGCGTCGGGCGTCACAACGACCGCGGGCGCCCACGACCGCAGGTCGGCCGTGCGAGTCGCATGGACGCGATACCCCGCGCTGTCGCCGCCCACCCACGCGAGGAGGATCGCGCCCGTCGCGGGGTCGGCGGCGAGCGCGGCATCCTGGGAGGGCGCGCCACCCGCGTCGAGCGGCGGATCGGCGGGCTCGATCACCGGACCCGGTGCGCACGCGGCGACACCGAGCGCGGCCGCCGCCAGGAGAGCCCGGGTCACCGGGCCCACCCGTAGGCGACGCCGAGTGACAGCGTGCGCGGCATGCCGGGGGCGAGCTGGCGACCCTGCGCCACCGCATAGCTCGCCGTCTCGGCGTAGCGCACGTCGCCGAGGTTCGAGACGGCGGCGCGCAGCTGCAGGCCGCCCGTGAGGCCGGCCGTGAGCCGCGCCGCCCAGAGGTCGTGGCCCGCGTACCGCTCCGTGTTCGCCTGGTCCATCCAGTACTCGCCCACGCGGCTCCACTCGACCGAAAACAGGCCGCCGCGCAGGAGCGGCGGCGTCCACGAGAGCTGCGCCCGCAGCAGCGCCCGGGGCGCGCTCTCCATCTCCTTGCCGCTCAGGTCTACGGTCGCCGTCGGCTGCCAGGCGACGTACTCGTGCTTCGCCCATGATCCGGCGAAGTCGAGCCGCAGGGCCGCCGGCAGCGCGACGCCGACGCCCGCTTCGAGGCCACGATGACGGGTGCGCCCGGCATTGACCGTCTCGCGGGTCCCGTCGGGATGGGTGTAGCTCAGGATGTCGTCGTCCACCCGCATGTCGTAGACCGACACCTCGAAGCTCACGCGCGAGGCCACCGCGCCGCGCACGCCGACTTCGCCGCTCTGAGCCGTGACCGGCTGGAGCGCCAGCGTGTTGACGGCGCGGCCCTGGCGGAAGAGCTGGCCCTCCGACGGCGCTCGGAACGCGTCCCGCCACGAGGCGAATGCGCTCCACGGCCCGCCGATCGCCCAGGTGAGTCCCAGCTTGGGGGACACGTGCTCGAAATCGACCGTGGCGTCGCCGGGGCGCCGGTGCGACCCCGTGTCCACCACGCTCAGACGGTTGTCGTAGCGGTAGCCGACGACGTCGACCCGCACGCCGGCGCTGGCGCGCAGGCCCGGCAGGAGCGTGCCCTCGAGGTGCGCGTAGGGCGAGATTCCGCGGAAGGTGACGTCGTAGTCGTACAGCGTGTCCGCCGGGGTGTAGTCCGCGTAGACCGGTCCCTCCCGCGACGGCACGATGCGCTGCTCGAACCGCTCGCCCGGGCTGACGTCCACGTCCACGCCGGTGACGATGCGGGCCGCGAGCGGCGTGAAATCCCGGCGGTAGGTCGCGAGCAGCCCGAACGACGAGTTGCGCGTGTCCTGGACGAGCGGGTCGAATGCCAGGGTCCAGTTGGGCAGCATGTCCATCGAGTTGACCCGGACGAACGGCGTCACGGCGAGATGCGCCCGCGGGGACCACCGCTCGTAGGCCGCCGACACGCGCAGCGCGCCGACCCGGCGATACGAGATGGGGGTGAAGTTCTGCGTCGGGTCGCTCTCGTAGACCGAGTCGGGCAGCGTCGACGAGCCCGCCGTCTGCTGGTCGATGCGTGACCACGCGACCACCGTCTTGACGCGGGCGTTCGCGCCGAACGAGCGGTCCCAGCGCAACGTGGCGCTCTCCCGGTCGTACCCCGTGGCGTCCCGCCACCCGTCCGTGCGGGTGAGGTTCAGGTCGGCGCGCACGCCGCCCGCGGCGACCGGGAGGCTGCCGGACAACAGCAGCCGGCCCCATCCGTACGAGCCGGCCTCGGCCGTGACGTCCATCTGCGCCGCGGCGGCCGGGGCGCGAGTCGCGACGTTGACCACGCCGCCGATGGCATCGGAGCCGTACAGCGCGGGTGGTGGCCCCTTCAGCACTTCCACCCCGCCCGCCTGCGGCAGGTTGATCTCATACAACGCGTTGTGGTTGAAGAACCCGGTCGACCGCGACGGGACCCCGTCCTCGAGGTAGAGATACACCGCGTTGGTGGTGAGAGGCTGGCGGATCGCCGCCATGTGCCCCTCGCCACCCGTCGTGTTGACCCACACGCCGGGCACCTGGTTCATCACGTCCGACGGGTGCTGCGGCCGCCGCGCCCGCAGCGCCTCCCCCGAGATGGTGCCGACCGTCGCCGGCACGTCGGCCCGGGCCTGCGCCTCACGCAGCGCCGTGACGACGACCTCGTCCAGCATCACGGGCAGCCGCTCGAGGCGGAGGTCCATCGTCGCGGTGTCCGCCGCCGCCAGCGTCACGACGCGGCGACTGGCCGCCCGCCCGACGACCTGGGCGACCACGGTGACCTCACCCGGGGCGACCCCGACCAGCCGGAACCGTCCGGCCGCGTCAGTGACCGCGAAGCGGTCGCTCCCCTCCACGAACACCCGCGCCCCCGCGAGCGGCTCGCCCGACTCCGCCGCGCGCACGACCCCCTGCACCACAGCGGGCTCCTGCGCTCGCAGCGAGCCGACGCCGGCCAACGTGCCGATGGCGGCGAGGGTGATCCCCCGCCACCGAATGATCCGATCCATGACCGCCTCCTGAACGGGAACGCCTGGCCCGGGCCGCGCTGACGCGCGGACCGCGGGACGACCAATGACAGTTCGGTCAGCGATCCGTCGGAGGGGCGGTTGCGAAGGGGAGCTGGTGGTCCCGGCGAGCCGGGGTGACCGGCGTCGCGTCCGGCTTGGCCGAGGCGAGCCGGGGTGCGGGCGGCGCGGGGAGCGCCGCCGTGGCGCCCGGCGTCGGCGCGAACGCAGCGCCGGCCGTGCAAGCCCCGATGCAGGTGCAGTGACCGTGCGCGGGGGCCTCGTCGGCCGGCCCGGGAACGGGCGCCGCATGCGCATGCGCGGTCGCCGACGCCGGCGGCACCGCCCCGTGGTGCGGGCAGTGCGCGGCCGCGTAGGCGCGGTCCACGCCGCCCACGACGATCAGCAAGGCGGCGGCGAGCGCGCCGAGGCGCGCCAGCGGGCTCCGGGGGTCCATCACGCGTGTATTGTAGACCGGGCGGCGGCGGATGCCAAGCCTACCGCAGCGCCTGCACCACCGGCAGTCTCGCGGCCCGCCGGGCGGGGAAGAAACCGCCCACCACCCCCATCACGACGCCGAACGCGAGCCCGGCGGCGAGCAGGCCGGGCGTGACGCGGAAGCTGAACGCGATCTCGCTGAAGCTGGTCCAGTTGGTGGTGCTGGTGACGATGCCGTTGATCGGCAGGGCCAGGAGGCAACCGAGCACCCCGCCCACCGCGGCGATGATCGCCGATTCGACGAGGAAACTGGCCAGCACGGAGCGCGGGTGGAATCCGAGCGTGAGCAGCACGGCGATCTCCGGTCCGCGCGAGGCCACCGCGGCGTACATCGTGTTCACCGCCCCGAACACCGCTCCGACCGCCATGATGCTCGTGATGAGCACCGCCAGGATCCGCAGGATGCGGCCGAGCAGCTGCGACTGCTGGACGTAGAACTCCGACTCGCGGTGCGCGTCGACCGTGATGCGGCGGTCGTCCTCCAGCGCCCGCTTGGCGTCCGCGAACGCGGCGGGGTCGCGCAGGCGGAAGGTGATCGACTGGAACACCTCCCCCCGAAACACGGGCATGAACTGCTCGTTCTCCCCCCAGATCTCGGATTCGAACGCCGAGCCGCCCGCCGCGAAGTGGCACGCGACGGTCCAGTCGCGGCCGGCGATGCGCAGCGACTCGCCCAGGCCGGTGCCGGGGAAGCGCTCCACCAGCTTCCGGCCGATGCAGATCTCCGGTCGCCCGGAGGACGGGCGGCGGCCCTCGGTGACCGCCACGTTGGCGCGGACGTCCCACGCCCGCTCGCTGACGCCGCGGACCACGACGTTGGCCAGCGCGGTGGTGTCCCCGAGCCGCGGCAGGGGGATCAGGACGTACACTTCAGGACTGATCAGGGGACGGCCGTCCGGGCCCGCCGCGACGTGCGGCGACGCGGCGATGATGCTCGCCGCTTCACGCGCCAGCCCGCTCGACAGCTCGGAGTCGGCGCCGCGCCGCAGCAGCAGCACGTTGCCGTCCGAGCCGGTGCGGGCGAGGGCCGCCCGGAATCCGTTCGCCAGGGCCAGCGTGCCGATGAACACCGCCACCACCAGCGCCACACCGAGGGCGGTGAGGGCCGTCGACACGGGGCGCTGCAGCACGCTCCGCACGTTGTAGGTGAGGGGGATCTTCATTCCACCCGCCGCAACGCCTGGATCACCGGCACCCGGGCCGCCCGCAGCGCCGGGACGAGGCCGCTCGCGAGCATCAGGAGCAGGGCCACCCCGAAGCCCAGCAGCAGGGTGCCGCGCGTGACGTCGAAGCCGGGCAGGAACCCGCCGGCGTTGAAGTTCGTCCCCTTGTAGAGCAGCTTCGCGCCGCCCAGCCCGATCAACGCGCCGGTGAGGGTGATCACTCCGGCCTCGAGCATCACCAGCCCGAACACCGTCCGGTCGGGGAAGCCGATCGTCTTGAGCACGGCCACCTCGCCGGTGCGCTCGCGGGCGCTCATCATCATCGCGTTCGCCGTGACGAGCAGGATCGCGAACACCACGGCCATGCCGATGGTCCCCATCAGCAGGCTCACGTTGCCCCACATCGTGGCGAAGCTCGCGTTGAACGCCTGCTCGGTGCCCGTCTTGGTCGGGTCGCTCGAGTTGCGGAACAGGTCATCGACGGCCTTGGCGATCGTCGCGGCGTTGTCCGGATCGTCGATCTGCAGCACGTACCAGCCGGCGATCCCGGCGCGGCCGATCCGCTCGTCCAGCAGCGCATGATGGAACAGCAGCATGTCGTCGTTGAGGACGGCGTCCGACGGGGTGTACACGCCGCGGATCGTGAACGTCCAGTCCCCGGGGAAGATCGTGCCCTGGAGCGTGACGTTCTGTCCCAGCCGCCAGCCGAACACGTCGAGCAGCCGCTTCCCGATGATCGCCGAGGACCGGTCCTGCAGCCACGCGGTGCGCTGGTCGGGCGGCAACTGGAGCTCCGGGTACATCGCGAGG
>DASPFU010000187.1:0-10101 GCA_035620935.1 Gemmatimonadales bacterium | reverse complement strand
GGTCACCCCGGCGCGTGGCGCCGCGCCCGTGGCGGAGCCGCCCGTGGCGACGGTGGTGGCGCCGCCTCCAGCGGCGCCGCCCGCTCCCGCGCCGGCGCCCGCCCCGCCCGCGCCGCGCTTCGCCCCCCCGGCGCCGGACCTGAGCGTGGGGTTCGAGCTGCTGGAGGAGCATGCGTCGCCGCGGGCGTCGGGCGCGGGGGTCCAGCGCAAGGTGCTGCTGGTGGACGACGAGGACAGTCTGCGGCGCGTGATGAAGGACCTCCTCGAGCGGGAGGGATACCACGTGGCCGAGGCGCGGGACGGGGTCCAGGCGCTCGATCAGGTGGACCGCGTGGCCCCGGACATCATCGTCCTGGATCTGAACCTGCCCGGACTCGACGGCTACGGCGTGCTCTCGCACCTCCGGTCCCGGCCCGTGACCGCGGCGATCCCGGTGATCGTGCTCACGGCGAAGGGCGACGAGGACAACGAAGTTCGGGTCTTCGAGCTCGGGGCCGATGACTTTCTCACCAAGCCGTTCCGCGCACGCGCCCTGTCGGCGCGGCTCGACGCGGTGCTCGCCCGGCGGCGCTAGCCGCGCATCGGCCGTCCCCTCGTGACGGCCGTGCGGGTGGGGTTCGTCGACACCTTCGTGCTGCGGGACCGCGGCGCCGGCCTCGAGGCGCTGGTGCTGCGCCGCGGGCCCGCGGGACGGAACCCCGGGTCGTGGGAGACGGTGCACGGGACGATCGAGGCGGGGGAGTCCCCCGTGGACGCGGCGCGCCGCGAGCTGGTCGAGGAGACCGGGCTCGCGGCGTTGCGTCTCTACAACCTGAGTCGCGTCGAGTCGTTCTTCTGGCATGTCACGGGAGAGGTGATCCTCATCCCGCAGTTCGCGGCGTTCGTCGCGCCGGACGCCGTGGCGCGGCTGTCGGCGGAGCACGACGGCGCGGAATGGCTGCCGGCGTCCGAGGCCCGGGCGCGGTTCGCGTGGCCGCGCGAGCGAAGAGCGATCGACGACATTTTGTCAATACTGGGGTCCGGGGGTGGGGGCTTGTTGGACGACGTGCTGCGGATATCGTAAGGGGCCGTGAACACCTTCTACCGCCGCATTCACCGCGTCGTGCGCCACATCCCGCGGGGCCGGGTCGCCACCTACGGGGTGGTCGCGCGCCTGGCGGGGCGCCCCGGCGCCGCGCGTACCGTGGGATGGGCGCTCTCCGCATTGTCCGAGGACACGGACGTCCCGTGGTGGCGCGTGATCAACGCCGCCGGGCGCATCTCGCTCTCGTCGCGCAACCACTCCGACGTGGTGCAGCGGGCGCTGCTGCTGCGGGAGGGCGTGAAGTTCGCGCCCGGGGGCGCGGTGAACCTCGCGGTGTTCGGCTGGCCGTCCGACGCCTACGAGAGGGCACCGGCCGCCCAGACCCGGGCGGCGGCGCTGCGCAGGTCGCGCAGGTTGAAAGGCTTCCGCACGTAGGGCAGGCCGAGCCGCCGCAGCGTGTGCTCGGTCGACGGCTGGACGTCGCCGTTGGCCACCAGGATCCGGGCGCGCACCGCAGGCAACCGCTCCACCAGCTCTTCCACCAACAATCGCTCGCCGCCGGGCGCGGCCGCGCGGGCGTCCACGATCACGAGATCGAAGGCCCGCTCCCGCAGCACGTCCAGGACCTGCGGAGCGGCGCGCGCCACCTCCACCGCATGCCCTTCGCGGCCGAACAGCGCCTCGACGGTGATCCGGACGGCCGGATCGTCGTCCACGAGCAGGATCGCGCGGCGACCCATCGGGAACGCGGCCGGCGGGGCCGCGGCGTCCGGCGCCCGCGCCACGGCGCCCGCCGGCGCGCGGGGCAGGGCGAGGCGGATCGCCGCGCCGCCCGCGGGCCGCTCGGCTTCGATCCGTCCGCCGTGCGCCGAGACGATCGAGAAGCAGATGGAGAGCCCGAGCCCGGTGCCGTGGCCCGGCTCCTTCGTCGTGAAGAACGGCGTGAACAGGCGGGGCACGATCGCATCCGGGATGCCGGGGCCCGAGTCCGCCACGCGGAGGTGCACCTGCTCGTCGGCCCACGTTCTGACGGTGATGGTGCGGGGGGTGCCGGCCGGGTTGCCCGCGACGGATTGGGCCGCATTGGTGAGCAGGTTCAGTACGACCTGCTGCAGCTCGTGCCGGTCCCCGAGCACCGGAGGCAGAGACGGGTCGAGGTCGCGGTGCACCTCGATGTCGCGGACGCGCAGGTCATGGCTGACGAGCAGGATGGTGCGCTGGCACACGTCGCTTAGGTCCACCAGCGAGCGGTCGGCGGGTCCCTTGCGGGCGAAGGTGAGCAGGTTGCGGACGATGCGGCCGGCCCGCTCGGCCTGCTCGTGGATCACCCGCAGGTGCGTCCGGTCTCCCGGGCCCAGCTCCCGCTGCTCGACCAGGAACTCGGCGAGCCCGGTGATCGAGGTGAGCGGGTTGTTCAGCTCGTGCGCCACGCCGGAGACGAGCTGGCCGACGGCGGCCAGCTTCTCGCTCTGGATGAGCTGGCTCTCGAGGGCCTGCTGCTCCGTCACGTCCTCCACCAGCACCACGACGTGGCGCTGGGGGGCACCCGAGAGGATCGGGGCCGCGCGGATACGCAGGGTGCGCGCCAGGGGGGTGGAGCGGGTCACCAGCGCCGGCGGGTGCTCGCCGCGGCGCACGTGGGCCAGCAGGTCCGCGAGACCGTGGCTGGTGCCGAGCAACGGGGACGCGAGCGGCTCGCCGATCAGGCGCGGCAGCGGCTCGCCGAGCAGCGTGGCCAGCGAGCGGTTGGCGCGGACCACGCGGCCTTCCGCGTCGACCACGGCCAGACCCTCGCGCAGCGCGTCGAACGCCGTCTCCCACTGTTCCTTGCCGCGGCGCACCATCTCGAAGAAGCGCGCGTTCGCGATCACCACCGCGGCGTGCGTCGCGACGGTCGAGAGCAGGCGCACGCCGTCCGGGGTGAACTCGCCGCCCGGCGGATCGACGGCCACGAGGGTCCCGACGACGATGCCGTGGGCCCGCAGCGGGACGGCGGCGGCCGCGGCGACCACCACGTCGCCGAGGAGGACCGCGCCCTTTCCGGATGGCCGCTCGACCAGCTCCATCTGCTCCCGGCCGGCCGACCGCGCGATGATCCCGGGATCGTCCTCGGGGACCGCCCGGCCGGCGAGATCGGCGAGGCTGCCCTCCGCGGCGGCGACCCGCCACGGGACCCCCGGGGCATCCCCCGCGAGAGCGACGAGGGCCCCGCTCGTCTCGCCGAAACGGATGGCGTAGCGCACGACCTGCTCCACGATGCGCTCCGACTCGAGCGACTCGGCGAGGACGTACGAGAGCTCCTGGAGGGCGAACAGCTCGGAGAGGCGGCGGTTGAGCTCCCCCGTGGCGCGCCGCCGTTCGGCCTCGGACTTCCGCAGGCGCAGGGCCAGGGTCCAGACCGCCCACACCGCGAGCAGGAACAGGCCCGCGGCGAGGATCAGCAGGGCCAGCGGTTCGGTCACGAGCACGCGGCGGCCGCGGCGGGGGTCAGCGGGGCGTGGAGTCCGGTGGCGCGCTGTCCGGCCGGGCAGCGCGCGCCCGCACCAGGACCGCACTGCGCTCGCGATCGACCGCGCTGAGCGTGCGGCTCCACGAGTCGTTCACCAGGCCCTGGTAGCCCACGAGCAGGCGCTCCCGGAAGCTGATTCCCTCCGGGAACAGGTAGATGGCCATCGCCTGCTGCCGCACTTCGAGCTGGTAGGTGTCCCACGCGGTCGAGAGGGGGACCACCCCGACCGGTCGGAACAGCTGGCCGCGGCTGCCGATGGTCAGCTCGTCGGGACTGAAGCGGGCCTGGGGCACGACCCCGCGGAAGGTGACCAGCACGAGCGCCGGATGCATCACACCGCCACGCTGGGCGGCGGTGGTGATCGCGTCACGCTTGCTCTGCACCAGGCTCGACAGCGCCTCGTAGGCGTCCGGCAGCAGGAGGCGGATGATGTCCTCTTCCAGCGGCAGGACCTGGATCTGGAGCTGCGAGGCGTTGAACTGCACGACGATGTCGTCGCGGCGCAGCGTGCCGAAGCCCGGCGGGATGGGCGTCGTGTCCTGCCACCCGGCGGGTGCCTGGGCCTCCAGGGCAGGCGTGGCCCGCCGTCCCGAGCCGCCGCACGCGGCCACCAGCACCAGCACCGCTATCCCCTTACGCACCATCGGCACCCCGTTCCTCCTGCGGCGACCCGCCGCCGAGTGCGCCGACTGCGGCCTGCAGGTCGGCGATCCCTTCCCGCGATCGGGCGCTCGTCACGATCACCTGGTCCGCGTCCAGTGACAGCGCCTCGCGCAGCGCGGCGAGGCGGCGCACCCGCTGACCCTTCGGAAGCTTGTCACCCTTGGTCAGCGCCGCAAGGACCGGCACGCCGGCCGCCGCCAGCGTGTCCTGCATCGCCCGGTCCTCGGGCGAGGGGTCGTGGCGGATGTCGAGCAGCCACACCACGCCCGCCAAGCCGGGCCGGTGCAGCACGCCGTGCACCAACCGCCGGAACCCGGCCCGCTGCGCCTTGCCGGCGCGGGCGTAGCCGTAACCAGGAAGATCCAGCAGATACCGGGAGCGGGGAGCGGGGAGCGGGGAGCCGGTGGTACCGCTGCCGTCCCGGCTCCCGGCTCCCGGCTCCCGGCTCTCGACGAGATACACGTTGAGCAGCGTCGTCTTCCCGGGCGTCGCCGAGATCCGCGCGACCCGCGCGCCGACGAGGGCGTTGAGCAGGCTCGATTTGCCGACGTTGGACCGGCCGGTGAACGCGACTTCGGGGAGCGGGGGGTCGAGCACGGTGTCGGCCGCGGGGAACGAGCCGACGAAGCGGACGTGGGCCGTCAGGCTTCCTTCTTGTGGCGCGCGCGCTCGGTGACCACGAGCGGCGGCCTCCCGGCGGTGACGGTCTCGGCGGTGATCGCCACCTCGCGCACGTCGTCGCGGCTCGGGATGTCGAACATGATGTCCGTCATCATCTCCTCGAGGATCGCGCGCAGGCCACGGGCGCCCGTGCCGCGCTTCAGCGCCTTCTGGGCGATGGCGCGCAGGGCCTCCTTGTCGATCGTGAGGCGGACGGACTCCAGCTCGAACAGGCGCTGGAACTGCTTGGTGACCGCGTTCTTCGGCTCCACGAGGATGCGCATCAGCGAGTCCTCGTCGAGGGCGTCGAGCGGCACCGTCACGGGCAGCCGGCCGACCAGCTCCGGGATGAGGCCGAAGCGCAGCAGGTCGTCGGGCTCGACGTCGTTGAACGGGTTGCGCTTGAGTTTCGCCGCCACGCCCTGCTCGAGCTCTTCCTTGGTGAAGCCGATCCGCCGCCGCCCGGTGCGGGCCTCGATGATCTTCTCGAGCCCGTCGAACGCACCGCCGCAGATGAACAGCACGTCCCGGGTGTTGATCTGGATGTACTCCTGCTGCGGGTGCTTGCGGCCGCCCTGCGGCGGCACGCTCGCCACCGTGCCCTCGAGGATCTTCAGCAGGGCCTGCTGCACCCCTTCGCCCGACACGTCGCGCGTGATGCTGGGGTTCTCCGACTTGCGGGCGATCTTGTCGATCTCGTCGATGTAGACGATGCCGCGCTCGGCGTCCCCGACGTTGAAGTCGGCCGCCTGGAGGAGCCGGACCAGGATGTTCTCGACGTCCTCGCCGACGTACCCCGCCTCGGTGAGTGTCGTCGCGTCGGCGATCGTGAAGGGCACGTCCAGGATGCGGGCCAGGGTCTGGGCGAGCAGGGTCTTGCCCACGCCCGTCGGCCCGATCAGCAGGATGTTGCTCTTGTCCAGCTCCACGTCGCGGTCCTTCGCGGCGTGCGAGTTGATGCGCTTGTAGTGGTTGTACACCGCCACCGCGAGGGTCTTCTTCGCCTTCTCCTGGCCGATCACGTACTGGTCGAGCACGTTCTTGATCTCGACCGGCGTCGGGACCTGGGTGACGGTCTCGGCGACCTCGCGCTCCTCGTCCTCCGCCAGGATCTCGTTGCAGAGGGCGATGCACTCGTTGCAGATGTACACGGACGGGCCGGAAATGAACTTCCGGACCGAGTCCTTGGACTTTCCGCAGAACGAGCAGCGGAGGTGCTTGTCGTGCGACATGGGACCCCTACTATGGGAACCAAGACCGTCCGGCGCAAGCCCTTACGAGGGCTTTTTCGCCGCTTCGATCTCCTTCAGGTTGCTGATCACATGGTCGATAAGCCCGTAATCCCGGGCTTCCTCGGCCGACATGAACCGGTCCCGGTCCATGTCCTTCTCGATCTGGTCGATGCCCTTGCCGGTGTGCTTGGCGTACAGCTCGTTGAGCTTGCTCCGGAGGTAGAGGATCTCCCGCGCCTGGATCTCGATGTCCGACGCCGTGCCCTGGGCGCCGCCCGAGGGCTGGTGCATCATGATCCGGGCGTGGGGCAGGGCCGAGCGCTTGCCCGGGGTGCCGGCGGTGAGCAGGAAGGACCCCATCGAGGCCGCCATGCCCATGCAGATCGTGTTCACCGGGGCGCGCAGGAACTGCATCGTGTCGTAGATCGCCATCCCGCTCGACACGAGGCCCCCGGGTGAGTTGATGTAGAGGTAGATGTCCCGCTCCGGATTGTCGGCGTCGAGGAACAGGAGCTGGGCGATGATGATGTTGGAGACGTCGTCGTTGATCGGCGTCCCGAGGAACACGATGCGGTCCATCAGGAGCCGGCTGAAGATGTCGTAGGTGCGCTCGCCACGGCTCGAGCGCTCGATGATGTACGGGGGGTAGATCGTCGCCACGGTTTTCATGCCTCTTCCACGGTGGACTGCGCCAGGAGGAACTGGAACACCTTCTCCTCGGTGAGGCCCCGCTCGAGATCGCGGAGCCGCTTCGACCTCTCGAGTGTCGCGTAGAGCTCGCCCGCCGGTACGTTCCGCTTCGCCGCGAGCTCCTGGATGCGGGCGTCGAGATCCGCCTCGGTCGCCTTGAGCCCGTGCTGCTCGACGAGGGCGTCGAGGATCAGGTCGCGGCGCACCTGCGCCTCGGCGACCGGCCGCAGCTCGGCGGCGAATTCCTGGAACCGCTCCTCGGGGATGCCGTACGCCTGCGCGTAGACCAGCAGTGCCCGCTCGACCAGCGGACGGGGCGCCACCACCTGGTTCGCCGCCACGATCTGCTCCAGCAGGTCGGCCCGTACCCGGCTGTCCGCCTCGCGCGCCGCCTCGCGCTCGAGGTCGGCGCGCACCGCGCCGCGCAGCGTCTCGAGCGACTCGAAGTCGCCCACCTCGCGCGCGAACGCGTCGTCGAGCGGCGCCAGCTCCTGGCGCTTCACTTCGTGCAGCGAGAGGCGGATGTCGCGTGTCTGCCCGCGCTTCGCCTCCTCGGGGAAGTCGTCCGGGAACCGCACGGTGGCGTCGGCGGTCTGGCCCGGGCGCAGGCCCATGATCCGCTCTTCCACGTCGGGGATCGCCCGGCCCTCGCCGAGCACCAGGTCGTAGCGCTGGGGGTCGGTGGCCTCGCCGTCCTTGCGCGTGGCGATGGTGACGTTGACCAGGTCCTTGTGCTTCGGCTGCTCGGCCGGGACGGGCACCCACGCCGCCCGCTGCTCGCGGATCTGCTGCAGCTGGGTCTCGACCTGATCAGCGGTCACCCGTGGCACGGTGCGCTTCAGCTGGAACCCGCTGATGCGCGCCAGCGCGATCTCGGGCCGCACCTCGACGTGGAACTCGAACGTCACCGGGGCGCCGGGCTCCCACTTGAGGTTGTGCACGTGGGGCTCGGCGATCGGCTTGAGCGCCTCCTGCTCGACCGCTTTCTTCCAGCTCGCCCGCACCACGTCCTCCAGCGCCGCCTGCCGGATGTCGGCCGCGAAGTGCTTGCGGATCACGGGGGCCGGGACCCTGCCCTTGCGGAACCCGGGGAGCCGGGCGGTGGTCTGGTAGGTCCGCGTGGCGCGGTCTTCGGCGGCGCGCACGCTGTCCTCCGGCACCGTCACGGCCAGCGACGCGGCTCCGGGCTCCTCGGCGGTCTTCTTGATCTCGATGTCGGGCACGCCGGAAATCTAACAGGGAGCGGGGACGGGGGAGCGGGGACGGGGCGCCTCAGTGCCCGGCCAGCAGAGCGGTGAACCGCGGGTGCGCGCGCAAGGGGTCGAGATCGGAGTCGTGGACCAGCCAGTCCCAGTGCCCGAAGCCGCTGGCGACGGCCTGCTCCAGGCAGTCGATGGCGGAGTCGGTGAGCCCGAGCAGCGAGTAGACGCAGGCGACGTTGTACAGCACGGCGGAATCGTCGGGTTCCATCGCGACCGCCCGCTTCGCCCACTGGCGGGCCTTGGCCGAATCGCCCGTCGAGGACAACGCCACCGCGCCGAGGTACAGCGCGCGGGTGTCGTCCGGATGGCGCTCGAGGTGGTCCGCGGCGAGGTCGAGCGCCCGCCGCTGTGCCGCCCGGGCGTCGTCGATCCGGCCCAGGCTCACGTACACGCTCGCCAGCAGCGTGAGGCTCGAGTAGTCCTCGGGGCGCAGTGCGCAGGCCCGCTCGAACCAGGCGGCCGCGTCGGGCATCGCGCCGCGGGCGCGGGCGGTGCGGGCGAGGAAGTAGGGGGCGTCGTATCCGTCGGGCCGGCGCTCCAGGGCCGCGCGCAGCTCGGCGTCCGCGTCGTCGTAGCGCTTGGCCTGCGCGAGCGCGAGACCGCGTGCGAGGCGCGCCTCCGCCAGATCCGGCGCCAGCTCCACGGCGCGGCGGCTCGCCGCCTCGGCGGCCTGCACGTTCGCGTCGCTCGAGTCCCAGTACTGGAAGAGGATCGCGTGACAGACCGCGAGGGCGGCGTGCGCCGCCGCGAACGCCGCGTCCGCCGCGATCGCTTCGGTGAAGAGCGCCCGCGCCGATTCCTGCTGCCGGCGCAGCAGGTCGCGGGCGAGCCACCGCCCCCGCAGATACGCATCGTACGCCCCCGGCACCGCCGTCGGCGCCGTGCCGAGCGCCCGGTCCTCCTCGTCCGTGACGGTGACGCCGAGGGTGCGCAGCACCGCCCGGGCGATCTCCGCCTCGACCGCCCACACGTCGCTGGCGGGGCGGTCGAAGCGCTCGGACCAGCGGGTGGCGCGCGCGGCGACGTCGATCAGGTCGGCGGTCAGGCGCAAGCGGCCGCCGGAGCGAGTGGCCGTGCCCGCGAGCACGACGGCCGCGCCGAGGCGCTGGCCGACGTCGGTCGAGCCCTGGGGGCCGCCGGTGAGCGCGACGGAGGAGGCGAAGGGGAGGACGCGCACCGCCCCCACGCCGGCGAGCCGGTCGGCGACCGACTCGGCGAGCCCGGCGCCGAGCCAGGCGTCCGCCTCGCCGCCCCCGGGGGCGGCGAACGGCAGGACCGCGATGGCGATCCGCGTATCGGCGACGGTCGGTGCGCTCATCGTGTCCTCACGCTACGGCGGTGCGACACCCGAGTACATCTGCACGAGGAGCAAGGTGTCGATATAGGCGTGCGCGAGGACGAGCGCCCACAGATTGCGCTTGGTGACGAGATACGAGATCGCGAGGGCCAGACCCATGAACGCCGTCTGAACGATCCCCACGATTCCCCAATCGAAGTGGGCGAGACCGAAGACCACGGCACTGGTGACGATCGACACACTCCACGCGAGTCTGCCAGCGCTGCCAATCTCCGCGAGTCGGTTGATGAGGAACCCACGGTACAGCATTTCCTCACCGAACGACGAGACGACATAGACGGCCGCCAGCGCCAGCAGCAACAGCGGGAGATTGCCTTGCAGGTAATTGTAGCCGCTCAGGTCCGCTCCGGCGGGGGCGACCGTGACGTTCTTCATGGCCACGGTCCCCACGACGAAGGCCGCCAGAGCGAGGACACACACGACGATCGACTGCAGGACCGTGCGGCCGAGTGCGCGTCGACCGTTCCACCGGAGACTCAGCCCGAAATGCTCCCAGGTCTGTGCGCGAAGACGGAGCCCGATCCAGACGGTGACCAGCATCAGTATGTTCGCCACCCACACGACCGCCTGGCGACCGAGGGGGTTGGCACCGACGAGCCTCCAGCCGACGGCAACGACCGCCGCCGCGACCAGAAACACCAGCGCGATCTCAGTCGCCTGTGCGACCCTGCTCGTCCTGAGGGCCCGGCCGAGACCGATCATCG
>DASPFU010000186.1:0-4215 GCA_035620935.1 Gemmatimonadales bacterium | reverse complement strand
GGTCTCGGAGAGCCCCAGCCCCACCAGCTTCACGGCGGGAGACTGCCGGGCCAGCGCGCGTGCCCAGTCGCGACTGTCGGGGGCGCGCATGTCGAGCAGGGCGACGTCGGGCTGGTGTGCACGCGCCAGGGCCAGGGCGCCGTCATGATGGCCGACCGTGGCCACGACCCGCACCCCGACCTGGCGATCGCACCACCGCGCGAGCGCGTCGCGGTAGGCGCGGACGTCGCTGACCAGCAGGATGCGGACCGGGCGCGCCCGCGGCGATCCCCCGAAACCGTCCGGAGAGGCTGACCTGCCCGTGGCTATTGGAGCGCTCCCGGGTCTGGACTGGAAGGTCTATCGCGTGCCGTCCACGCCACTATAGCGCGCCGCCCGGCGCGAGAGGGTGACCAGCATCACGCCCTGCCGGGGCAGGCCCCGGGTGGCGAACCGGCGCGAGCGCGCGACCCGGAGGCGCAACGTCCCCCCGGGTCGCGCGACGGCGTGCTACCGCTTGCCGCCCGAGGACGGGGTCGAGAGGCCCCGGACGAACTCCTCGATCTCCCGCGCCACCGTGTCCGCCCCGGCGTATTGCGGATGCTGCAGGGTGCCGCAGCAGGCATAGCGCGTCTGCACCGCCTGGGAAGCGTCGCGCACCGTGGGCTCCAGCATGTCCCCCGACACGTAGTCTCCGGTGAGCGGGGCGGGCGATTCGACCACCTCGCGCAGCACGAAGCGCCGGCGGA
The DNA here is from genome assembly GCA_035620935.1 of Gemmatimonadales bacterium. Lineage (GTDB taxonomy): Bacteria > Gemmatimonadota > Gemmatimonadetes > Gemmatimonadales > GWC2-71-9 > SZUA-544. The sequence continues at coordinate 3,487 of DASPFU010000186.1, read as the reverse complement.
TGAAGTTGCGGTACTGCACCGGCTTGTCGTCCAGCTCCGTGACGTTGAGCATCTGATTCACCACGTCGGTGAAGGTCGCCGCGCTGTCCGGCGCCGCCGTCAACGCCCGGATGAGGAGGCCGGCGACGTACTCGTTCGCCGTGTACACCACGGCGGTGGGGTCGGCGTTCGGTTTCAGCTCGAACGCCACGATGTCCGCCAGCACGTCCCAGATCGCGCCGCTGAAGACCTGGGCCAGGTCGTACACCTCGGCTCCGACCTGCCCGAGGGTCAGCTCGTTGTCGGCGGCGCGAAGCCCCGTGGGACGGCCCAGCGCCAGCCCCGGGTCTTCCGCGAGATCCGCGAGAAAGGTGCGGTGATGCAGGTTGGCCTTGGTCTGCATCACGATCGCGGCCACTTGCTCGGGCTGAGAGAGCATCAGGAAGATCGCGGTGAGGTCCGCGAACGCCTCGTGCAAGGCGCCCGTCTGCGGCGGCTGGTCGGCCAGGATCCATTGCGGCTTGAGGCCGTCGAGAATGGCGTGCGCGGTCTCGTGCGCCACGAGGTCCTGCGAGCGGCACGTGCGGACCGGCGGCGCGCCGGCCGCGGTCCCGGGCGGGGTGAACGAGAAGAACTTCAGCGCCCGCTCCCGGCGGCTGTAGAAGGCGTTCATCGCCTCCCCGGCGCGGGGGTAGACGCGGATCGGCTCGGTGTTGCCGCGGTCGTTCCACTGCCACGGCACCGACGTCGGGAACAGCGCGTGCTGGTACAGGGTGAGCGTCCGCCGCACCACGGCGAACGTGTGGATCGCGTCGAAGGAGTCCGTGCCCGGCGTCGCGATCAGGTCGCCCAGCACGTTGGGGACGACCGGTGGCAGGCCGTCGATCTCGATGCGCGCGTCGCGGGGGCCCGGGAGGATGTGTCCCGGCAGGAACGCGGTCCGCACGTCGAGCTCGCCGTCGCCCGGGTCCCACTTCCACGTGAGCACGCGCGCGCCGGGGATGGCGGGCGGCGGGATCGGCGTGCGCACCGGGGTGCCGGTGGCCAGGGCGGCGCGGCGCACCTTGCGGCGCTGGCGGTATTCGCGCGTCGGGGTCGGCAGCAGCCCGACCGGCATGGCACGCGACTCCGCGGGCAACGAGGGATCGGTGACGAGTCCGGCGTTCGCCGCCGCCGGCGCGGGGGTGGGGGTCGCGTCCGTCGCGACCGGGGGGGTCTTGGGGTTCGGCTTCACGGTGGTCTCCCTTTCCTGTCGAGTCTTGGACGGCGACGAGGCGTGCGCCCCCGGGGGGGCGGGGAGCCGGCACCGTTCAGGTCGGGGCGGAGGGCCGGTGGCGGCAGGGCGAAGGCGGGGAGCGCATCGGATTCGTACCCTCGCCACCGCTCGCACGGCGCGAAATGGACCGTCGGGGCTACGGGAGGTCCACGATCATGGCCGGGCCCGGGTCTGGATCCTCGCGTTCAGACCGGGCCGCGGACGGTCCCCCACGCGTAGCGGCCGCCTCCCGGCACCCGTAAGTTCCGACTCGACACCCGCCCCGAGTCGATCCCATGGCCGTCCGTCCCTGTCTCAGCGCCGCCGCCCTCCTCCTGCTGCTCGCCCCGGGATCCGCCGCGGGTCAGCGCACGCAGAAACCGCCGCTCTACGGCCGCCACTGGATCGCCATCACCGGCAAGCCGCTCGCGGCCACCGCCGGCGCGATGATGTTCCAGCGCGGCGGCAACGCCGTGGACGCGGCGTGCGCGATGCTGGCCGCCACCGCCACGATGTGGGACGTGCTCTCGTGGGGTGGGGAGACGCAGGCCCTGATCTACGATCCGCGCAGCCGCCGGGTCGTCGCCATCAACGCCCTGGGTGTCGCCCCCACCGGCGCGACACCCGAGTTCTACCGGTCGCGGGGGATGCGTTTCCCGCCGGAGGACGGTCCCCTCTCCGCCATCACGCCGGGGACGCCGGGCGGCCTGCTGGTGATGCTCGCCGAGTACGGGCGGCTGAGCCTCGGCGCGGTACTCGAACCGGCCATCCGCATGGCCGACGGCTATCCGATCGACGCCGAGACCGCGAATTCCATCGAGCGGAACAGGGAACTGCTCGGCCAGTGGCGCTACGCGCGCGGCGTGATGCTGCCGCATGCGGGCGAGTCGCGCGCGGCGCCCGAGGCCGGGGAGATCTTCCGCCAACCGGACCTCGCGGCGACCCTGCGCAAGCTGGTCGAGGCGGAACAAGGCGCCCTGCGCGGCGGGGCGAGCCGCCGCGACGCCATCCTCGCCGCCTACGAGCGGTTCTACCGGGGCGACATCGCGGAGGAGTTCGTCCGCGGCCTGCGGGAGGAGGGCGGGCTGGTGAGGCTCGAGGACCTGGCCAGCTGGAAGGTGAAGATCGAGGAGCCGCTCTCCACGACCTATCGCGGGATCGAGGTCCACAAGCTGCCGTCCTGGTCGCAGGGGCCGGTGATGCTCCAGGCACTCAACATCCTGGAGACCTTCGACCTCAAGGCGATGGGATACAACAGCACCCGCTACGTCCACACGCTGTACCAGACGATGAGCCTGGCCTTCGCGGACCGGGACTTCTACTACGGCGACCCGGCGTTCCCGCCCGAGGAGCCGATCCGCGGCCTGCTGTCCCGGGACTATGCGCGCGAGCGCGCCCGGCTGATCGGCGCCGAGCGCAACGATCCCGGTATCGGGCCCGGCGACCCGTACCCGTTCCAGGGCGGCACCAATCCGCACCTGCCGCTGCTGCGCGCGTGGCCGCCGCGCTCGTCACCGGCCTCGGACGACGGCGGCAGCGGTGCCGCGGCCCTCGCGCACGACGCGGCGTTCACCCGCGGCACCACGTCGGTGGTGGCCGCCGACACGTCGGGGTGGGTAGTGTCGATCACGCCGTCGGGAGGATGGATCCCCGCCGTCATCGCGGGCCGCACGGGGATCGGGGTGAGCCAGCGAGCGCAGCAGTTCGTGGTGGACACGGCCGACAACCCGTTCAACGTGATCGCGCCGGGCAAGCGGCCACGCGTCACGCTCACCCCGGCGCTCGCGCTCAAGGACGGCAAGCCGTTCCTCGCGTTCGCGGTCCAGGGCGGCGACACGCAGGACCAGAACCTGCTGCAGTTCTTCCTCAACGTGGTCGAGTTCGGGATGGACGTGCAGGACGCCGTCGAGGCCGCGAACATCACGAGCTGGCAGATGCGGAACTCGTTCGGCGATCACGAGTCCCAGCCCGGCCGGCTGACCCTGCGCTCGGACACGCCGCCGTGGACCCAGCGCGAGCTGCGTCGGATGGGGTACCGCCTCGACTTCCAGGACCGCACATCGGGACCGATCAACGCGATCTGGTTCGACTGGAAGCACGGGTCGTTCTGGGGTGGCTCGTCGAACCACGGGGAGGACTACGGGATCGCCTGGTGAGAGGGGGACAGGGGGTGTGGGCGTTCACAGATAGGGCGAGAACAGCCGCGCCACGCCGTCCCGCAGCTTCACCGCCAGCGGCCGCCCGTTCATCTCG
>DASPFU010000185.1:0-2015 GCA_035620935.1 Gemmatimonadales bacterium | reverse complement strand
CGCCGCTGCCGCGGCCGATCCGGCGGGGCTTCGTGTTCGAAGACGTAGGGTTCCGCTATCCGGGCGCCGAGGGCTGGGCGGTGCGCAACCTGAGCTTCACCCTGCATGCGGGGGAGACGCTGGCGCTGGTCGGCGAGAACGGCGCGGGCAAGACCACGCTGGTGAAGCTGCTGGCGCGGCTGTACGACCCCGACGAGGGGCACCTCCTGCTGGACGGCGTCGATCTGCGGGAGTACGACCTGGAGAGCTTGCGGAGCAACGTGGGCGTGATCTTCCAGGATTTCGTGCGCTACGACTTCGTGCTGCGGGAGAACATCGGCGTGAGCCAGATCGAGGCGTTGGACGACCAGGCGCGCATCCGGGAGGCCGCGCGCCGGAGCCTCGCCGAGAGCGTGGCGCAGCGCCTGGAGAGGGGCTACGAGCAGATGCTCGGCCGGCGGTTCGAAGGCGGAGTGGAGCTCTCGGGCGGCGAGTGGCAGAAGGTCGCGCTGGGGCGGGCGTACCTGCGCGACGCGCAGGTCCTGATCCTGGACGAGCCCACGGCGGCGCTGGATGCCCGGGCCGAGTACGAGGTATTCCTGCGGTTCGCGGAGCTGACCAGGGGCAAGATGGCGGTGCTGATCAGCCACCGCTTCTCGACCGTGCGCATGGCGGACCGGATCCTGGTGTTGAAGGACGGCGAGCTGGTGGAGCAGGGCACCCACGATGAGCTGGTGACCCGGGGCGGGCTCTACGCGGAGTTGTTCAGCCTGCAGGCCGCCGGCTATCGCTGACATGTGCGCGGAGAGGCACCGCTCCGGCCGGCGGCGGTCGCGGTGCCTCCCCCGCGCGCCCCGCGCCTACTGCCCGCCCCCCATCGACCAGGGCGGCGTGACTCCGTTGCTGCGCGCATAGGCGATGAGCTGGCCCAGATGCTCGTGCGCGTGCGTCACCACCAGCAGGCAGGCGTCACGCTTCGTCGACTGCCGGCCGAAGATGGTGGCGGGCGCGTCGAGGTCCGCCGCGGTCATCGCGCGCATCGTGCTGCGCACGTGTTCGATGGACTGCTGCAGCGCGCGGATCAGGTCCGCCTTCGCGGCGATCTGCTCGATGTTGCGGGGTGTCCCGGCGGGTGGTTGAGCGCCCGTCATGCCCAAGAGGAAGTAGTTCCCGCCCGCGACGTGCCCGACCACCTCCCCGACCGATCGCACGCCCTGGGCGGGGCGCCAGGCATACTTCTCGGCGGGGATCGCCTCCGCGAGTTGAACGATCTTGTTGGCCGCGTCGTCGAACTGACCCAACAGCTCCGCCTGCACGCCGGCGGGCGTCTGCTGGGCCTGCGCCGCACCGGCGCCGAGGACGATGGCCAGGGCGGCGGCACGGATCGGCGTGATTCGCATGCTTCACCTCTCGGGATTAGGTTGCCTGCGGTCGATCAAGCGGTACCCGGTCTCCGGGGGCCGGGTCCGACGGTAAGGTATGCGCCCGCGCGCGTCCCCGGGAGGCGAGGAGGCGATCCGGAACGATGACCGCCCCGGTGCTCGAGTTGCGCGACATCTCGTACTCCCGGCCCGGGGCCGGGCGCGAAGCGGTGTCGGGTGTGTCGTTCGCCCTCGCCGCGGGCGAGACGCTCGCCCTGCTCGGGCGCAGCGGCTCCGGCAAGACCACCACCCTCAAACTGGTCAACCGCCTGCTCGAGCCGACTCGCGGCGAGGTGCGGGTGAACGGGCGCCGCACGGCGGAGGTCGAAGTCACGGCGCTGCGGCGCGGCATCGGATACGTGATCCAGGAAGTGGGGCTGTTCCCGCACTTCACGGTCCGCGAGAACGTCGGCCTCGTGCCGCGCCTCGAGGGCTGGGCGCCCGCCCCCACGGCGACCCGGGTGGCGGAGCTGCTCGCGCTGGTGGGTCTCGACCCCGACACCTTCGGCGGGCGATACCCGGACCAGCTGTCGGGTGGCCAGCGCCAGCGGGTGGGCGTGGCTCGCGCGCTGGCCGCCGATCCGCCGCTGCTCCTTCTCGACGAGCCGTTCGGGG
>DASPFU010000184.1:0-9836 GCA_035620935.1 Gemmatimonadales bacterium | reverse complement strand
AGCCCCAGGGTGAGGAACCCGCCGGGCGGGAGCGCGAAGATCACCCAGGGCTCGAAGCGGGGCCCGAGCACGCTCCACCCCAGCAGGGTCCCGCTCCCCAGCAACTCACGCACCGCGCCCATCATCAACAGCGCGACGATGAATCCGACGCCGGTACCCAGGGCATCGAGCACCGCGCGGGCAACCGGCTGCCGGGATGCGAACGCTTCCTGCCGCGCGAGGATGATGCAGTTCACCACGATGAGCGCCACGAAGGCGCCCAGCGCCTTGTGCACCGCGGGCACCAGCGCCTCGAGCGCCATGTCCGCGATGGTGACGAACGTGGCGATGATCAGGACGAACGTCGTGATCCGGACCTCGCCCGGCACCCGCCGCCGTACGAGTGAGACGAGCACGCTGGAACCCAGGAGGACGAACGTCGTCGCGACTCCCATCGCCAGCGAATTGACGACCGTGTTGGTGACCGCGAGCGTGGGACACAGGCCGAGGGCCTGCACCAGCGCGGGGTTCTCGCGCCACACCCCCCGGAGGAAGTCCTCCCGGGCCGGCACGCCGGTCATCGCGCCGCCTCGGCCACGTGCGCCGCCAGCACGGGCTCGAGCCGCGCCAGCGCGTTGTTGACGATGCGGACCACGGTCCGCGAGGAGATGGTGGCACCGGTGATCAGATCGACCTCGTGGGGGTCGCCGGTCGCCCGGTCCGCCTTCACCCCGCGCAGGGGTGTCGCGGCCGCTCGAAACTGGCCGGTGAACGACGTGTCCTTCTCGATCTTGTCACCGAGACCGGGGGTCTCCTTGCTCTCCAGGACCATCATCCCGAGAACCTGCCGGCGCGACGGATCGTAGCCGAAGATGATGCGCACGACGTCGGCGAACCCGGGCTCGCCCGCGGCGATGGCGAAGCCGATGAGCCGCCCGTCGGCGGCGTACCCGGCGTACACCGGCTCGAGGTCGCCGGGCGCGCGTCCGGGCGGGGGCTGGGCACGCAGCGCGCCGTCCACCACGTACAGCGTGTCGAAGCGCGCGGGCGCTCCCAGCACCTCCGACACGGCGAGCCGCAGGCGCTCGGCCTTGTTGAGCTGAATGCGCGGCTGGGTGAGTCCCCAGGAAGCGACGATCAGCAGTCCGGCGACCGCGCCCGTCACGCCGAGCGTGGTGAACAGCCGCCACGCCGCGACGTCCGGCGCGGCCCCGGCGGGCTCGGTCCTGGTGTGGCCGGTCACGCGCCGGCCCCTCTCGCCGCCGTCCCGAACACCCGCGGCTGGGTGGCCCGATTGATGAAAGGCACGAGGGCGTTCATGATGAGGATCGCGTACATCACGCCTTCGGCGAGGCCACCCCATACCCGGATCAGCACCACCAGCACCCCGATGCCCGCGCCGAAGATCCAGCGGCCCCCGTTGGTGACGGGCGACGTCACGAGATCGGTGGCCATGTACACGGCCCCGAGCACCAGGCCGCCCGAGAAGACCATGAACAGGGGCCCGGCGAACCGCGCGGGATCGAGCTGGTGGAGACCGGCGGACGCGGCGGCGACCGTGGCGAGGATGCTGACCGGGATGCGCCAGTTGAGGTAGTTGCGCCACGCCAGGTAGGCGCCGCCCGCCAGGATGATGAGCCCCGCCGTCTCGCCCAGCGATCCTCCGGTCGAGCCGATCATCAGGCGCCACAGGTCGGTCCCCTGGTGCTCGAACTTCCACAGGCCGAGCGGGGTCGCGGCGGTCACCACGTCCACCGGCCGCGCGCCCATCAGGGGGAGCGCGAAGTTGTCGCCCCGCAGGCGCCACCATGCGGACTCGACCGACGGCCACGTGGTGAGCGCCACGGGGAACGCCGCCTGCAGGAACGCGCGCCCCAGGAGCGCCGGGTTGAAGACGTTCTGGCCGAGTCCGCCGAAGATCAGCTTGCCGACCCCGATCGCGAACACACCGCCCGTGAACGCCATCCACAGGGGCAGCCCGGCCGGGAGGCAGAGGCCGAGGAGCAGCCCGGTGATCACGGCGGATCCGTCGCGCAGCGAAGCCGGCCCCGCGACGGCGCCCTCCGTGACGAGACAGCCGGCGAGCGCGGCCGCCACCACCAGTGCCGCACTCGGCCCGAAGTACCACACCGCCGCGGCCACCACGGGGACGAGCGTCGCGTTGACGGTCCACATGATCCGCGGCGTGGTGTCGCGGTCGGCGAGATGCGGCCAGGCGGTGATCAGCAGGCGCGGCGGACTCACGCGGCCACCGGGTGCCGGCGCAGATGGGTCTTCGCGAGCGCGAACAGCTGGGTCAGCGGGATGTTGGACGGGCAGGTGTAGCCGCAGCAGCCGCACAGCATGCAGTCCGCCAGGTGGTGCGCGGCCATCTCCCCCCAGCGCTCGGCCTGCGCCAGCTGGCCGAGCATTTGCGGGTTCAGGAACACCGGGCATGCGTCGAGGCAGTGGCCGCAGCGGATGCAGGGGTAGGATCGCTGCGGCTTCACCTCGGCGGCGGTGAGCACGATGACGCCCGTGGTGCCCTTGGTCACGGGGGTGTCGAGGCTCGCCTGGGCCTGACCCATCATCGGGCCGCCGAACACGATCTCACGGGCGTCCTCGGTCATCCCGCCGCACGAATCGATGAGCTCGCCGACCCGGGTGCCGACCGGCACGATGACGTTGGACGGGCGCCGCACGCCACGCCCGGTGACCGTCACGATCCGCTCGATCAACGGCAGACCGGTCTCGAACACCTCGGCGATGGTGGCGATCGACGCGACGTTGTGCACCACCGCGCCGACGTGCAGCGGGAGCTTGCCCGACGGGACCTCGCGGCCCAGCAGTGCCTGGATCAGCATCTTCTCGGCGCCCTGGGGATACTTGACCGTCAGCGGCCGCACCGTGACGTCCAGGTCGCCCGGGAGCGTCGCCTGGAGCGCCGCGATCGCGTCCGGCTTGTTGCGTTCGACGCCGATCAGCGCGCGCCGCACGCCGAGGCAGGTCATCATGATGCGGACGCCGAGGTGCACCCGCTCCGGGTACTCGACCATGGTGCGGTGGTCGGTGGTGAGGTAGGGCTCGCACTCGCAGCCGTTCACCAGGATCGTGTCGATCGAGGCGTTCTCGGGCGGGACGAGCTTCACGTGGGTCGGGAAGGCGGCACCGCCCAGCCCCACCACGCCGGCCTGCCGCACGGCATCGACCAGCTGCTCGCGCGTCAGGCCGCGCCAGTCGGGGATCATGCGCCGACGCGGCACCTGCGCGGAGTGCGGAGCCACCGCGATACGGATCGCCGGCTGCCACGCGCCGGTGGGGTGCGGGCACAGCTCGATCCCGCGGACCGTGCCGGCGGCCGACGCGTGCACCGGCGAGGACATCCACCCGTCCGCCTCGGCGACCTTGTCCCCCCGCTCCACCCGGTCGCCGGCCTGCACCAGCGGCACGGCGGGCTTGCCGGCGTGCTGGCTGAGGGGCAGGACGACCTCGCCGGGGAACGGCAGCCGGCGGATCGGCACGGCCGCCGTGAGCTCCTTCAGCTCCGGCGGATGCACGCCGTGACGGAACCCGATCCGGCGGATCAGTTGAAGGGCGCGGCGCGTTCGACCCACTTCGCGAGGTCCCTCTCCTTCGGGTTGAGCGGCGTCCCCGGGTGGATGATCCGCACGGGGCAACGCTCCGCCGCCATCACCAGCTCCTTGAACGTGCCGGCCCGCGGGTCCTTGACGTACGCCTGCTTTTCGTCGTTGTAGGAGAACAGTTTCCGGTTGATGTTGGTGCACTCGTTGCACGCCGTGCAGCGCGCGGAGTCGATGTAGGGCTCGAGGACGAGCGCCTCGTCGCCGGCCACGGCCGTGGCCGTGGCGGGCGCCGCCGCCGCGACGGCCGGCACGGCGACGACTTGCGCGGCCGGGACGGGTGCCGGCGCGCGCACGGGCGCGAGCCCCGGCGTCCGCTCGACCTGCAGCAGCAGGTCGGCGATCGTGCCCCCGCCGTTCCCGGCCTTGATGAGCCCCTCGGCGAGCCGCCGTGCGACGAGCGCCGGATAGCGCGCCTTGAGCTCGGCGATCCGCCGCTCGTACTCCGCCGTGAGCCGCTCCAGCTCCGCCGCCCCGTCCGGCGCGGTGGCACCGCGGCCCGCCATCTCCTTGAGCAGGCCCCACACGGCCAGCCGGTCGTCGGCCAGCCGCGCGATCTCGTCCGCCACCGCGAGCCGCCCCAGGCGGCGGTCCGGCCCGAGGACGTGGATGTACGCCCGCTTCCCCTCCCGGTCCGTGGCGGCCGCCGCGACGTACTCGTGGAACGGCACCAGGTCCTCGGCCGGGGCATCGGCCGGCAGCGGCGTGAAGTGCCGCCGGAACCGCACTTCGGTGGCGGCCCAATCGGCGGTCGTGACGGGCAACGTGCGCTTCTGCTCCACCCCCGCATCGTCGAGATAGCGCAGCTCGTACTCCGGCCACGGATCGTCCACCGCCGGATTGCCATCGAGGGACAGCCGCTCGGCGAGCGTCGCGCCCTGCGCGGGGTCGTACACCACCAGCGGATACGACCGGCTCTCGAGCGCCAGTTTGGCCGCGTCGGGCGGCTGGTCGTCGCCAAGGCCGTGCTCGGGCGGGCAGGGACAGTGCAGCGCGAACACGGCCGGATACCGCGACTGGAGACCGCGCAGCACGCCGGCGAGCAGGTGCGACGGCGCCGCCTGCGACGACTGCAGCAGGAACACGTTGCGGTGCGCCATCGTGAGCAGCGACAGCTCCTTGCGCGTCTCGGTCTTGCCGTGCTGCGCCTTGCCGTAGGCGGCCATGTCCGATACCTGTCCAAGGAACCCGCTGGTGCACGCCTGGCCGCCGGTGTTCGAGTACACCTGCGTGTCCAGCACCATCACCCGGATCGGCTTCCCCGATGCGAGCAGCCGCGACAGGTTCTGGAACCCGATGTCGAGCATCGCCCCGTCGCCGCCGGTGGCGAAGATCGGCGGGCACAGCGCGAACTCCTCGTCCGAGAACTGGTGCCAGTCGAACCGCGCGAGGAACGGCTCGTGGGTCGCCGCGTCGTACTCCCCGGCGAGCTCCCACTCGGCGCGCCGCACCGCCTTGAACCCGTCCGCCATCTTGCGCATGTGGCCCTCGAAGATCCCGATCGCGATCGAGGGGGCGTCCTGGAACAGATGGTTGACCCAGGGGAAGGGATACGGGTTGTACGGGTACGTGCTCGCCCACACCGACGAGCAGCCGGTGGCGTTGGCCATCGCCATCGGCGCGCGCCCGCGGCCCGAGGGGCCCTCGGTGTAACGCCACCGCAGGTCCTTCAGGTCGTCGATCGTCCGCGTGATCCGCGCGACGCCTTCCTTCTTGGCGTCATCCAGCGCCATCCGCATGGCGTGCAGGTCGGCATCGGCGACGAGCAAGCCCCGCGCCTTCGCGTCGAGCCCGGCGATGAGTTCGTCCAGCCGGGCCACCTGCCGCTGCGCGCGCGGCAGCATCAGCGCGTTCACGGCCGAGAGGACGAGGTGGGCCACCGTCTTCTCACCGCAGCCCATGCAGGCGCCGTCACCACCCACCATCGAGCGGTAGGTCTGCTTCTTGAGCAGCAACGACGACAGGACGCCGATCCCCTCCTCGATGTTGCTGACGTTCACGTAACGGTCGGGCGTGTCCGGCAGCTCCTCCCACAGCGCCCAGTTGCGACGGAGCCGGTCCACGATCTCCGGCGTCTGGGGCACGGTGCGCAGCGCGTCGTCGGGACACACCCGCACGCAGATGTTGCAGCCCTTGCACGCGTCGGGATTGACGGTGATCGACAGCAACCCGCCCGCGGTCTTGTCGCGCCCGGCGGGCACGTCGAAGAACGGCGCCGTCCGGGCGAGCGGGAATTCGGCCAGCGCCGCGTACACCGCGGTGAACTCGCGGTCCAGCACGGCGCGGCGCTCCGGGTCCGCGTTGAGGCGGCCCACGACGCCCCGGTACGCCTCGGACAGGACGCCGGCGAACGTGGTGAACGGCGTGCCCTGGAGGAGCTTGCGGCACTCCGCGCCCAGCGGCTTGACGATCTGCGGGAAACGCTCGAGCGGCCGCCCGTTCCCCGCGATGCGCACCGCCGCGCGCAGCAGGTCCTCGACCTCCGTCACCAGCCCGGGGATCGCGGCGTCGGGGCACTGCGTCCAGCACTGGCCGCAGCCGGTGCAGTTCGCCGGCACGAAGTCAGGCACCTCGAACCGGACGTCCGTCATGTCGCGGATGACGCTCGTCGCCGCGGGGATGACCGAGGTGGCCGCAAAGGGGTCGGCGATGCCGTCCCCCCCGGTCTTATAGAGGAAGCACACCTGCTCCCAGAACCGCCCGGCGTCGCCCAGCCCGGGCCGGGCGCCCGCGCGCTCGAGCGTGGCGGGCATCTGCGGGGCCGGCCGGGCCTCGCTCGCGCCCACCGCCAGGGCCGCCGCGTCCACCCCGACCACCTCGGCGAACCCGCGGCGGATGACACGCAGGTTGTCCTCCACCACCCGAGGCCCGAGCTTGCCGAACTTCTTCTCGAGCTGGCGGCGGATGCCGGCGAACAGCCGCTCCTCGTCCAGCCCCGCCCGCTCCATCAGGCCCGCCACCCGGAAGAACGCCCCCATGAAGGCGGCGCCCTGCATGCGGTAGCGCAGCTCGATCTCCGACGCCTCGTCGAGCGCGATCCGGAACGCGTTGAGCGTGAACAGGCGGATGTGACGGTCGCGGATCGCCTGTTGCGCTTCGGATGGCAGGCCGTTCCAGAAGTCCGCCGGGGACGCGTCGCTCTGGATCACGAACACACCGTCCGGCTCGAGGCCCGCGAGCGGATCCGAGTGGCGGAACACGTTCGGATCGGGCGCCAATACAACATTGACGTGCCGCAGCTCGCAGTTGAGCCGGATCGGTTCGCCGGCGAGTGTAGCGTAGAACGTGGTGGGCTGGCCCTTCTTCTCCGAGCCGTATTTCGGGTTGGCCTTGATGTGGAGGCCGAACAGGTCGGCTGCCGTCAGGGCCAGGTTCTTCCCCATGGTGATCGCGCCCCATCCGCCCACCGAGTGGATGCGGATCGACGTCGCGCCCCGGGGGAGGAGGTCCACGTCCGCCGCCGGCGGCAGCGACAGCTCCGCCACATGGGGGTAGCCCTCGAGCACCTGCTGCTGCCAGATCTGGAGCTTGGGCAGGCGGGTGTCGGGGCGCACGAATTCGATGCCGAGGTAGAACTGACGACGCCGCCGGCCCCCGTCGAGCATGTTGTCCACCGCGGCGATCAGGTCGGCGGGCTGCAGGTCGCGGCTGCCGAGTCCGAACGTGCCCGAGTAGAAGTCGGGCGCGTCCGTCGGACCGTACGCGGCCACGCCGGGGTGCGGCACCGGCCCCTTCCCCGCCCTGCCGTTCTCCAGCGCCTTGCCCACGGCGGCCCGCATCTCGCGCACCAGCGGCTGATCCACCGCGAGCGGCTGGTCCACCCGCTCGAGCACCGTCACGCCACGCTTGCCCTGGAGCAGACGGGTGATGAGGTCGCTCGGGAAGGGCCGGAACATCGTGAGGTTGAGCACGCCCACCCGCAGGCCGCGCGTGGCCCGGAGATGGTCCGCCACCACCTCCGCGTTCGCGACCACCGAGCCCTGCCCCGCGAGCACCCACTCGGCGTCCTCGAGCTGGTAGCCGGTGACCCGGGCGTAGCGGCGCCCGGTGAGCGCGGCGTACTCGGCCATCGCCCGGTCCGTGAAGTCCGCCACGTGGTCGAAATAGAACGGGCGCTGGGCCGCGACACCCTGCTGGTACGCGTCCTGGTTCTGCACCACCCCGACCATCGCGGGGTAGTCGAGATCGAACAGCTCCGGGATGCGGCGGCGCCGGTCCCCGAAGACCCAGCGCTGCGCGGGCGTGGGGGAGTCGATCAGGTCCGCCGGGTCGCCCAGGAACTCCCGCACCAGGTCCCGCTCCGGCATCCGGATCGACTCGATCACGTGGCTCGTGAGGAATCCGTCCTGCGCCAGGACGCCGGGGGTGAGCGCCAGCTCCGCGACGCGGTGCGCGATGAGGTTCAGGTCCGCGGCTTCCTGCGCGTCCTTGGCGAACAGCTGGAAGAACCCGGTATCGTCGATCGCGTGGTAGTCGTCGTGACCCGCGTGCACGTTGAGCGCGTGCTTGGTCATGGCGCGGGCGGCGATGTTGAGCACATAGGTGAGGCGCTTGCCGACGGCGGCGTACAGCGACTCGTGCATGTACGCGATGCCCTGCCCACTCGAGAAGTTGGTCGCGCGCAGGCCGACCATGCTCATCCCGGCGGTGACGGCGGCCGCGGCGTGCTCGCCCTCGGGCTCGAAGAAGAGCAGCGTCCGGCCGTTGACATTGGGGCGGCCCTCGGCGACGGCCACCGCCCAACCCTCGCCCATCTGCGTCGAGGGGGTGATCGGGTAGGCGCCCGCCCCCTCGCTCGCCGCGGTCTCCATCTCGACGACGGCCGTCGTCCCGTCCACCGCCATGGGGATCCCCGGGTACTTCGCCGCCGCGGGGGGTTCGTCGGGCCTGCGCTTCATGAAGATCATGCGACCGCCATCTCCCGGACATCGGTCCGCTGTGCCGGCGCGAATTGCGCCCCCTCCACCCACACGATCGCCCCGGTGGGGCACCGCGCGGTGGCAGCGGGGCTCGCCAGCGCGTTCCTGTCGTAGTCCACCACCGCCAGACCATTGGTGATCCGGATCAGACCGGGCGCCGCGTCGGCCACGCACTTGCCGCAGGCGGTGCACGCCACGCGGCAGACGGCCTGGATCGCGTCGCCCTCGAGCCAGCTGCGACACTGCACGATCAGCTTCTGCTCCACCGGCATCAGCGTGAAGAGGTCCTTGGGGCATGCCTCGACGCAGTCCCCGCACGCCGTGCACAGCGCCGGCGCCACGACTGGCAGCTCCTGCGCGTTCATCGTGATCGCGCCGAAGTCGCAGGCGCGCTCGCAGTCGGCCAACCCGAGGCAGCCCCAGGCGCAGGCCTTGCCGCCGCCCGCCACCGCGGCAGCGGCCTTGCAGGTGGCGAGGCCGTGGTACTCCGCCTGCTGCAGCGCCACGTCGCGCCCGCCGGCGCAGAGCAGGCGGGCCACCCGGCGGTTCACCTCGCCGGCCGCGACGCCGAGCAGCTGCGCCACCTCGGCGATCCGCTCGTCGCTCATCACGTTGCACCCCGCGGGGGGGACGCGGCCCGCCACCAGCAGCTCGGCGAACGCGCGGCACCCCGGCTGGCCGCAGGCGCCGCAGTTGGCACCGGGCAGCAGTCCCGCCACGACGTCGATGCGCGGGTCCTCCCACACCTTGAACTTCCGGTGGGTGAGCGCGATCAGCCCGGCGAAGGTCAGTCCGACGCCGGCGAGGATGGCGACGGCGGAGATGACGGTGAGCGGGGTCATGGCGTGGTCAGCCGAGGTCGGAGAGGTCGGCCTGCGCGAGGAGCCAGGCGGCCAGCTTGTCGGCCGGGTCGGTGGCGGCCGGCGCCGCGGGCCCGCTCGCCGCCGCGGTCGTCGGGGACGGGGCCGGCGCCGGCGGGCTCTCGGGACGGGCCGCGAGCTGCCGCAACTGGCGCAGCTCCTCGGACTGCTGGGCCCCGCTCGTGCCGCCCACCGAGGCGCGCGGGTCGCGCGCGGGCAGGAACTCGATCGCGATCCGCTCCCATGGCGTGGCTCCCCGGGCGGGATCGTGCGTGAAGCGCGCCGCGGACTCAGGAGTCAGCGCCGCGATGCCCGGCCCGTCCCATGCCGCGAACCGGTCCAGCCCGGCGCCATCCGTCGCCTGCATCACGAAGGTGCCGGGAGTGATCAGCCGCACGAGTGCCGCCGGCGCGCAGGGACCGCGCACCACCAGCACGATCTTCTGCGTCCCGTCGAGG
>DASPFU010000183.1:0-3551 GCA_035620935.1 Gemmatimonadales bacterium | reverse complement strand
GCGCCGACCGGTCATCAGCATCATCGCCTCCACGTGGCTGGCGCTCGGGGCGCTGACTGTCGAGGCCGCGGCTCGACCCGCCGAGCGGCCGGCGCTGGCAGCGGCGGCCCTGGCGGTCCGGTATCGCGACGTGATCTCGCCCGCGCGGGTGCGGGCGCTGACGGTCCTCCCGGCCGCGACCGTGGAGTTC
The DNA here is from genome assembly GCA_035620935.1 of Gemmatimonadales bacterium. Classification (GTDB taxonomy): domain Bacteria; phylum Gemmatimonadota; class Gemmatimonadetes; order Gemmatimonadales; family GWC2-71-9; genus SZUA-544. Next base: position 3,361 of record DASPFU010000183.1, on the reverse strand, counting down.
GACGTCGCGGAGCCCCGGGGCGGACCCGGGTACGTCGCGCGTCCGTCGGCGGGCCGGCTGGTGTCGTTGGGTGGCGGGCGCTGGGCATGGTCGGCGCCCGAGGCGCCGGGGCTGTATCCCATCCACGTGGTGGCGGCAGACGGGCGCGACTCGGTGACGCTGCAGGCGTTCGTGATGGTCCCGTACGACTCGCTCAAGGGCGAGTACCTGAACGGCTACCGGATCGGCCGCTATCTCGACGGGGTCCCCCGCTACGAGCCGCCGCCCGGGTTCATCGAGGTCACGCGGGAGAACGAGGACGTCCTGGTCTCCCCCCACTTCCGGCTCAAGCAGTTCCTCTGCAAGCAGCCGGCCGGCGCCCGCAAGTACGTCGTACTGAACGAGCGGTTGTTGCTCGCCCTCGAGCACGTGCTCGCCGAAGTGCACGCGGCCGGGTATCGGGCGACCACGTTCACCGTCATGAGCGGGTACCGCACGCCGGCCTACAACCGGTCACTCGGCAATTCGCGCTTCAGCATGCACCAGTGGGGTGCGGCCGCGGACATCTTCATCGACGAGGACGGGAACGGCGTGATGGACGATCTCACCGGCGACGGCCGCAGCGACAGTCGCGACTCGGAGCTGCTCTATCGGCTGATCGACGGCGCCGCCGCCCGACCGGAGACGCAGCTGCAGATCGGTGGGCTGGGCAAGTACGCCCCGACGTCCAACCACGGCCCCTTCGTCCACGTCGACGTCCGGGACCGCAAGGTGCGGTGGTGACTCAGGACACCGCGGGATCGTGGTCGATCACGACTCGCCGGACATCGCCGGCCAGCCGGCGGCGCGCGCGCCACAACAGCACCAGGGCCACCAGCACCAGTCCCGCCGTCAGGCCCCACCACAGCCCGCGGGGGCCCGCCGCGGTGCGGAAGCCGAGGATCGCGCTCACCGGCAGCCCCACGAACCAGAATCCGAGCACGTTGACGAGCATGGGTGTGCGCGTATCGGCGGCCCCTCGCAGGATCCCGATCGAAACGACCTGGATGCCGTCGAACACCTGGAACACGCCGGCGATGGGGATCAGGCTCGCCGCGAGGGCGGCGACGGCCGTATCGGTGGTGTAGAGGCGCGCGAGGGGTCCGGGAATCGTCAGCAGGACCGCGGCGCTCGCGACCATGAACCCGACGCCGCACAGCAGGGCCGCGGCCGCGGCGCGGCGCGCCTCGGCGGCGTCGCCGCGGCCCACGGCGTGCCCAACCAGCACGGCGGCCGCGGTGGACACGCCGAGCGGCACCATGAAGGTGAGTGACGCGAGGTTGAGCGCCACCTGGTGCCCTGCCAGCTGCACCGTCCCCATCCAGCCCATCATCACGCCGACCACCGCGAACACGCCGTACTCGAGCTCGTACTGCATGCCGATCGGCGCGCCCAGCGCGAGCATGCGGCGCAGCGGGTCCCACGCCCACGCCGCGCGGCGCACCGGCACCAGGTGCGGTCGCAGGGCCGACCAGGCCCCGCCCAGCAGGAGCAGCAGCGTCAGCCAACGACTCACCGCCGTCGCCCAGGCCGCGCCCACGGCGCCCAGGGCCGGGAAGCCGAAGCGGCCGAAGATCCACGCGTAGTTGAGCACCACATTGACGAGGTTCGCGATCACCATCGTGACCACGATCGGCGTGAGGCGGTGCATCGCCTGGAGGCTCTGACGCAGGGCGCCGAAGGCATAGAACGGCAGGATCCCGACGATGGCGATGCGGGCGTATGCCGCGGCGACGTCGGCCACCACCGGTGGCTGGCGCAGCAGGCCGAGGACGGGCCGGGCGGGCAGGAGCAGGACGGTGGCCAGCACGCTCAGGAGGACGGCGAGCATCAGCCCGCGCTGGACGCCGCGTGCGACGGCCTCCGCGTCCCGCGCCCCCACCGCCTGGGCCACGACCGGGTCGAGCGCCATCAGCACGCCCATCCCGAAGATGGCCGCGCCGAAGAAGTAGAGATTGCCGAGCGCGATCGCGCCGACGGCCTCGGCCGAGACGCGCCCCACCATGACGGTGTCCACCGCACCCATCAGCATCTGCCCCAGCTGCACGACGACGATGGGCAGCGCGAGCCGCACCATCGCGGCGAGCTCGGCGCGAAAGCCGTGCGGGGCGCGTGGGAGGTCGGTCAGGGATGGCACGGCGACAAAAGTACCCGGGATCGTCCCGCTCGGCCCGAGGCGGGGTTAACTTGGCGCACGACCATGGAGACGATGTCGGTGGGCGCCGAGGCGCATCCGGTCCTGACCATCCTGGGCACGTTCGCGTACTGCGTCGCGAGTGCCGTGATCCCGGTGTTCCACGCCGAGGCCTATCTCATCACCATGTCGGCGCTCCTGCCCCCGGTGTTCGGTGTCCCGCTCGTCCTGGCGGGCACGTTGGGCCAGATGATCGGCAAGGCGGCGATGTACTTCGCGGGGCGGGGGGTGGTGCGGCTGCCGGGCGAGCGGATGCATCGGCTGGTGGCCAAGGCGGAGGCGTGGGGACGCAACCGGCCCGGTGTCGAGGGCTCGCTGGTGTTCGTGAGCGCGTCCACCGGGTTCCCGCCGTTCTACGTGGTCAGCATCGCCTGCGGCATGCTCAAGGTGCCGTTCGCGCCGTTCTTCGCGCTCGGCTTCCTGGGCCGGCTGGCCCGGTTCACCGTGGCGGTGCTGATCCCGCAACTCGTCAAGCTGGCCTGAATCGAAACGAGTCACCCCCTGCCCGTATCGAGTCGAGGCGGGTGTGAGCCCGGTCACACCGCCGCAAGATAATTCGTTGTAATAAAATAACTTACAGTGTTGCGCCGGTGCGGCACCCAGCTTGCCTTAGGGGGTGCCGAACCTCAACCCCAGGAGCAGCCGCAATGAAGCTGTCGCATCGCTTGCCCCGTGTGGTCCCGACTCTGGCTCTGTCGGCGCTGGCGCTCGTTGGCGCCGCCTGTTCGAATAGCCCGGCGGCGCCGCTGGCGCCGTTCGAGCCGCAGATCAACAACATCGCGGACAACTTCGAGTTCCAGGCGACGGGCGTGACCGACGTCACCTGGACCTTCTCCTACACCTGGTCGAACTCGGGCACCGCCGCGAGCATCAACCAGTCGACCACCGTCGATGCCGGCGCCGCGGTCGTGACCGTCTACGACGCCGTCGGGACGCAGGTGTACTCCCAGTCGCTGAGCGCGAATGGGACGTTCGACACCAGCGCGGGTGTGGCGGGGAACTGGACCGTCAAGGTCGCGTTCGCCAACTACGACGGCACGGTCAACTTCCGAGCGCAGAAGAAGTAGCGCGGCGGTCAGTCGAATGGGGGCGGTGCCGATCGGCCCGCCCCCACCGCTGTTTCAGATCGTGGTGCCGCCTCCGTTGCAC
>DASPFU010000182.1:0-11217 GCA_035620935.1 Gemmatimonadales bacterium | reverse complement strand
CGCCGTGCGCCGCCGCGACGTGGGCCAGCGCGATGTACTTCTTGAGCAGCGGCGACCAGCAGCCGCTGGTCGCGTAGCCCACCTGCCGGTCTCGCGCGTACAGCGGCACGCTGGTGCGCCACGCCACCGTGGGGAGCCTGGGCGGCAGCCCGACGGCCGCGTACAGCCGTTCGAGCGACTCCCACTGCACCTCGATCCCGACGAGCCGCCAGGCCGGCCCGCGGGCGGCTTCGGCCGCGAGCGCGGCCCGGCCGGTGAACCGCGCCTTGCCGAGCGCCACGGTCCAGCCGAGCCCGAGCTCGAACGGGGACGACTTCTGGTCCTCGATCAGCGCGCGGTTCGCCGGCACGTAGTCCACGTCGAGCAGGATCAGACCCGCCTCGATGCGCGCGACATCGAGGGCCAGGATGCCGGCGGGTGTCAGGCCATAGGGCGTCCCGGCCTCGATCACGGCGTCCCAGACCTCCACGGCCCGGTCGTGGTCGAGCCACAGCTCGTACCCCAGGTCTCCGGTGTATCCGGTGCGCGAGACGGTGACCCGCGCGCCGCCGATCGTCGCCTCGGCCAGGCGGAAGTACCTGAGGCTCCCGAAGCCCGCTCCCGCCGCCCGCTCGAGCACGAGGCGCGCGGCGGGACCCTGCAGGGCGAGGGCTGCCGTGGTGTCCGACGCGTCGGCGATGGCGACGCGCAGGCCGGTCGCGTTGCGCTGCAGCCAGCGCAGGTTCGGCTCCGCTGCCGTCAGCCGGAAGGTCTCCTCGCCCAGGCGGGCCACCGTCCCGTCGTCGATCTGCTTGCCCGCGGTGTCGCACCACGGCGAGTAGAGCACCTGACCCACCCGGCACCGCGCGACATCGCGGGTCACCACGCGGTCGAGCAGGGCGGCCGAGTCCGGACCGGTGATCACGTACTTGTAGAGCGGCGAGACGTCGATCAGCGCGGCGGCGCTGCGGATGGCGTGGTATTCCCGGTCATGCTGCAGCTCGTAGCTCGACGCCACGAGATGGCCGGCCCAGCGCCGCCATGTCTGGCCCTGGCAGAGCGGAGCGGTCCGGGCGTGGAACGGCGTGACGCGCAGCACGCGGCATAGAGTACGCCGCCGGGTGCGGTTGCGACAGGGCGCGCGGGCCGCCACCTTTCGCGCGCCCCGAACCAGGACACTCGGCATGGCCGCTCCGTTCGACATGAGCCTCGTCCAGCGCGGCGCCCGCCTGCGCCGGACTCCGTTCTTCGCCGCCACGCAGCGCTACGGCGCCCGGGGGTACACGGTCTACAACCACATGCTCTTCCCCATCTGCTTCGACGACCTCGAGGCGGAGTTCTGGCACCTCGTGAACCACGTCACCCTGTGGGACGTGTCGGTCGAGCGGCAGGTGGAGATCACGGGGCCGGACGCCTTCGCGTTCACCAACCTGCTCACGCCGCGTGACCTGGCGAAGTGCGCCGTGGGGCAGGGGAAGTATGTCGTGATCACGGCCGAGGACGGCGGCATCATCAACGATCCCGTCCTGCTGCGGCTCGGCGAGAACCACTTCTGGCTCGCGCTCGCGGACTCGGACGTCCTGCTCTGGGCACGCGGCGTGGCGCTCAAGTCCGGGATGAACGTGACCCTCACCGAGCCCGATGTCTCGCCCCTCCAGGTGCAGGGACCCAAGGCGAAGCCGGTGATCGAGTCCCTCTTCGGGGCGCAGGTGGCGGGGCTGGGCTACTACTGGTTCGTCGAGACGGCGCTCGACGGCATCCCGGTGGTGGTGACGCGCACCGGCTGGACGGGCGAGGTCGGCTACGAGATCTACCTGCGCGACGGCAGCCGCGGCGACGAGCTGTGGGAGCGCGTAATGGCGGCCGGGAAGCCGCACGACATCCGGCCCACCGGTCCGTCGGACATCCGCCGCATCGAGGCCGGGATCCTCAACTGGGGCGCCGACATCACGCTCGACACCAACGTCTACGAGGTCGGTCTCGAGCGGCTGGTGGACGCGGGCAAGCCCGGCGACTACATCGGCAAGGACGCGCTGCGGCGCATCAAAACGGCCGGCGTGCGCCGCACGCTGGCCGGCATCGAGATCGCGGGCGAGCGCATCGCCTTCAACGCCACCAGGTGGCCCGTCACGGCGGGCGGGCGCGCCGTCGGCCACGTTACGTCCGCCATCCACTCGCCGCGCCTGAGGAAGAACATCGGCTACGCCATGCTGCCGGTCGAGCACGCCGCACTGGGTACTCGGCTCGTCGTGTCCATTCCGGAGGTCGGGGATCGCGACGCCACCGTCGTGCCGCGGCCGTTCATCGATCCGCAGAAGGCGATCCCCAAGACCTGACCGCCGATGGCCGCTAGGGGGTCGCGGTACCGCGGCTGAGGCGGTAGAGCAGCACCGCGGCGCGCTTCGACTGGAGGGGCAGACTGCGCAGGTCGATCGACTCGCGGGCGGTGTGCTCGTCGGCACCTTTGGTCCCGAGACCGTCCACGACCGCGTCGACCAGTCCCGCCGTGAAGGACACGTCGGCAGCTCCCGCGTTGCGCGGCTCGACGGCGGTCACGGGCCCGAAGCCGAGGTCCCGGCTCACCCGGTCGAGCTGCGCCAGGAGCCGCCGGTTCCCCTCGGTGGGTGCGAGGGGCGGGTACGAGTCGATGAACGTGAGCTCCGCCGTGGTGTGCGGCAGGTGGTCGGCCGCGATCGCGAGCATGTTCGTCTTGGCCGCGGCGAGCTGCTCCGGGGACAAGGCGCGCAGGTCTCCGGTGACGACCGCGTGCGCGGCCACCACGTTGTTCTTCCCGAACGCGGTGCCGCGGGCCTGGGCGTTGTCCCAGACGACCTCCGTGCCGCCGACGATCGCGCCCGGATTGAACGAGAGGTTCGGCTCGGTCGAGAGCTCGTCGTAGAACCGGTGAAGGATGCGGGCAGCCTCGAACACCGCGCCCGCGCCGACTTCCTCGCGGAAGATCTGCGAGGAGTGCGACGGCCGACCGGTCACCCGCAGCTCCCAGGCGGTGGAGCCGCGCCGCGCGACCACGGCCCGGCGCGGGTCGTTGTCCGCGTTCTCGAAGCCGATCGCGACGTCGGCCCATGCGGCCGCCGCGACCAGCGCGGCTCGGGCCGCCGTGAGGGGGCGGCCGCTCCGCTCCTCGTCGCCGGTCAGCACGACCTGCAGGCTCAGGCGGTCGAGCACGCCCGCCGCCCGCAGAGCGCGCAGCGCCTCGAGGATGACGACGTTCCCGCCCTTCATGTCGACCACCCCCGGCCCGCGGGCAGTCGAGTCGTCCAGCCGCTCGAAGCGCTGGAACGGACTGTCCTGCTCGAACACGGTGTCGAGGTGCCCGATCAGCAGGATGCGGGGTCCCTGCGTGCCACGCACCGCCACGAGGTGCCCCGCGCGCTCGAACTCCGCGCCGTCCACCCACCGCGTGGTGAATCCCAGCGCGTCGAGCTCGGACTGGAACAGATCGCCCACCGCCCGCACCCCGGCGAGGTTCAGCGTGCCGGAGTTGAGGTTGACGGCGCGCTCGAGCAGGGCCACGGCCGAGTCGCGCCGCGCGTCCACGGCGCGGACCATCCGCTGTTCGACGCGATCGGTCTGGGCCGGCAGGGGGCCGGCCGCGAGCGCCGCGAGCAGGCACAGCGCCACGCGTCCCCCGTCCCCCGTCCCCCGTCCCCGGCCGTTCATCTGGTCCGCCAGCCGTTCACCGGTCCCCCGTTGAAGAACGGCGCCGGCGTCATCACCCCGTCCCGCTTGAACACGATCCCGTTCTTGAGCACGAACCGCACGTCGCGCAGCACGTCGATGTCCTGGAGCGGATCGCCGCGCACCGCGATCAGGTCGGCCGCGAAGCCGGCACGGATCGGGCCCCGGGTGCGCTCCGTCTCGCTCACCCGGTAGCCGTTGACCGTCATCGCGCGGAGGATGTCCGGGGCGGGGATGCCCGCCGCCTGCCACGTCTCGAGGAAGGCGATCGCCACCTCGCCTCGTGTGCGGCCGGGTACCCAGTAGTCGGCGTCGGTCGAGAAGGTCAGGGGCACCTTGAGTTGCCACGCGTTGCGCAGACCGGCGACGGTGCGCTGGTAGCGCTCCGGGGTGGTGTGGCCCGTGAGCGAGACGGGCGTTTCGGTGCCGGCGCGGAAGATGCCCTTCTGCGCCATCAGCCGGTGCATCTCCTCGTTCAGCCCGACGTCGTGGGCGATCGACCAGACGCCAGCCTCGATGGCGCGGCGTGCGCCATCGACCGTCTGCACGTGGCCCTCCACCTTGAGGCCCGCCTTCGCCGCCTCGCGGATGACCAGGCGGATCTCGTCGGCGGTGTAGCCCCACGGCTTGCAGTCCACGCAGATCTTGATGACCCGTGCGCCGAACAGCGCGTTCTGGCGGACCGCCTTGACGATCTCATCGGGGGTGTCGGCGTCGAGGTACTCGGGGTACACGATGCGGTGGTCCCCGGCCATCTCCGGGTTGGGCCAGAACTGGCCGCCCATCCCTCCGATGATGATGCCGGAATTGACGATCGTCGGCCCCGGGACCCAGCCCTGCTCGATCGCCTGTCGCAGCGCGGCGTCCGCGTAGTTGCCGGCATTGCCCATGTCCCGGACGATGGTGAAGCCCGCGTTGAGCATCTGGATGCCGTTGGAGACGGCCTGGATGGCGCGGAGCGGCGTCCCGTCGAGGACGTAGGTGAGATAGTAGACGTTGTGCTCCGGCACTTCCTTGTAGGTCAGGGCGAGGTGATTGTGCGCATCCACCAGGCCGGGCAGGACCGTCAGGTCCGACAGGTCGATCACCGTGGCGCCGGCGGGGACGGCCACGTCCGGGCCGATGGCCGTGAACTTCCCGTTCTCGACGAGGATGACCTGATTGGCGGCGACCGTGCCGGCCTCGGGATCGACCAGGCGGCCGGCCCGGATGGCGGTGACCTGGGCCGGGGAGGGGAGTGCGGCGGCGGCCGTGAGCGCGAGGGCGAGGCCGAACGTGGCACGGACGTCCGTGGACATCGGGGGCTCCTATGGGGTGGTTGCTGGGGGAACGTTGCCGCCCGGCGGGCGCCCGCGCTAGTTTGACCGGCATCCCCTTTCCCGGAGCATCTCGTGCGCCTGTTCCCCGTCGTCGCCCTCGCCGCCCTGCTCACCGCCGTGCCGACCGCGCCGGCCGCCGCTCAGGGCTCCAACACCGCGCTGGCGGACCTGATGAGCGATGTGGCCGAGGTCGAGCAGAAGCTCGTGGGCCTGGCGCGCGCGATGCCGGCCGAGTCGTTCGCCTGGCGCCCGGCCGCGGGCGTCCGGTCGGTGGGCGAGGTGTTCCAGCACGTGGCGGCGGACAACTACCTGCTCCCGGTCTTCGCGGGGACCTCAGCGCCCGCGGCGACGGGCATCGTGGGTGATCAGTACGCGACGGTGCAGGCGTACGAGACGCGCAGCGCCGACCGCGCGACGGTGATCGCCGATCTGGAGCAGTCGTTCGCGCATCTGCGCGCCGCCATGACGGCGAGCGCCACGCGCAGCCCGGCCGATACGGTGACCCTGTTCGGTCAGAAGCGGACGCTGCAGCAGCTCTGGGTGCTGACGACGACCCATCTGCACGAACACCTCGGCCAGGCGATCGCGTACGCGCGGTCGAACAACGTCGTACCGCCATGGAGCCGGTAGCGGCGCGCTGCTTGATCCTCGAGCATGCAACTTGCGGGAGTGCGTCCCTCGTGAGACTCCGAATGCGCAGCAGACGTCCGTTCGCCGCGCTGTGGGCCGCCGCCCTGTGCGCCGCCGCCCCCGCCGCCGCGCAGGACCGGCTGCTGACGCTGCACGACGTGAGCCCCGACCTCGCCCGGCTGATCGGCGGCACCGAGCTCGACTTCGTCGCCAAGGCGAAGATCGGCTACGGCGTCACCGGCAAGGGCGAGTACGACCGTTTCTTCCGCGAGTCCGCGGTGTCGTACGGGGGGATGACAGTGGGTCGCGGTCTGACCGATGACGCGACCATCAAGCTCAAGGGCTACGCCCGCAACAAGGCCGCCGTGGCCGAGCTCGACGCTCAGATCCAGGAGATCACGGGAGGTGCTCCGCCGGAGCAGTGGACCACCGAGCAGTCACTGGCCGTGCTGCAGGCCGCGAAGGAGAAGGACCGGTTGAGCGAGGAGGAGAACGCCTACATCCTGGCCTCGAGCGCGCGTGTCGCGGCCACCATTCCGGTGGTGCACGCGTCCGTATCGGCATCCCAGAGTCTGCTGGGGCAGGTGGACGGCCTGGTGACCGGCGCGCCGTCGGCGTTCGGGGTGCTGCGCGCCGCTGGCATGGCGCGCAACGTCCAGCGCTCCGCCGACCGCATCCGGGTGATCCCCACCGAAGGGACGTCGCTGATCGAGTCCCTCACGGTGCTGTCGCGGGGCCTCTCGATGCTCTCGGGCCAGTGAACGCCACCCGCGCGCGCGCGCTGCTGGTCGCCGGGGCGCTGGCGGGCTCGCTCGTGCCCCCGGTCCTGGCGGCGCAACGTGTCGAGGCGAACCTCCGCCTGCCATCGGGGTGGGACGACGCGTACTTCGACCGGCTGGAGCGCGGCGAGACGCCCAAGACCATCGTGGCGGTGCTCGAGTTCTCGGGCGGCGACCTGCTGCAGTCGCACCTGCGGTTTAGCATGTCGGACATGCTCATCACCGCCCTCGTCAAGGCGGGCCGGTTCACGGTGGTGGAGCGCGAGCGTGTCGCCGATCTGCGGCGCGAGCAGGAGTTCCAGCAGGGCGGGATGGTCGATCCCGCCACCGCGGTCCAGGTGGGCAAGCTGCTCGGCGCCGAGCTCGTGGTGCACGGACTGGTGACCAAGGCCACCGAGCAGCGGCTCGACAAGTTCTCCTACGACGTGGTGCGCATCGAGGTCGCGGTGGACGTCCGGGCGGTGCACACCGGCAGCGGACAGATCGTGATCTCGCGCACCGCCGAGGCGGCGGACGAGGCGAAGATCATCACCACGGCGGACGGACGCCTCGTGAGCGGGCCGACGAACTACGATCCGCTGTACGCCAACGCCGCGATGGCCGCGCTCGACTCCGTGGCCGCGCTGGTGGCCACGGCGACCCCGCTCGTCGGTGTGGTCGTGGCGGCGGACGGCGGCGAGATCACCACGGACCTCGGCGAACGGCACGGGGTCAAGGCGGGCGACGCCTTCGTCGTTTTCCGGCGTGGCGATCCGATCACCCACCCGACCACGGGGGCCCGGATCGGGTGGCGCAAGACGGTGCTCGGCCGGCTGGAGGTCGCCGCCACCGAGGAGGCGATGGCCACGGGCCGTCTCGTCGCGGTCACCGATCGCGCCGTGCGGGTGGCGCCCGGCGATTACATCATGTACGAGGCGCCCCGGACGAGCCGATAGCGGCGGCCCGTCAGCGCGCCAGCGTGGACACGCTCGCGGCGATCTCTCCCCACCCGATCCACGCGAACACGGCGAGCGTCGCCACCAGGGCGATGTTCGTGACCCAGCCGTTGCGCAACTCGCGGCCCACCCAGGCCGTCCGCGCGTTCATCAGCAGGAGTGTGAACGCGAGGAACGGCATGAACAGCGCGCCGAAGACCGCGTAGAGCAGCTGGGCCCGTTCGAGGGGCACCCAGAGCAGGGCCACGGGGGCCGTCGCGAGGAACAGCAGGAACCCGCGGTAGGCGCGCGTCGTCGCCGGATCCGCCGCCGGCCGGCTGCCGGGCCGCAGTGCGACGATGTCGGCGAAGAGATACGGGATGCCCTGCCACACGCCGAGCAGGCTGGAGAACACCGCGCCCCAGAACCCGAGCAGGAAGGTCCAGCGGCCCGCCGGCCCGAGCACTGCGGCGATCCGATCCGCCAGCTCGATGGCGGCAGTCGGGCCCTGGCGCAGACCGGCGCCCGATCCGATCACGATCATCGCCATCCCGAAGAGCGCGGTGAGCAGGTACCCAGCCGCCAGGTCGATGCGACATTCGGCGGCGCCCCGGGCGCCGGTCCGCCCCCGCTCGCGGACCCAATAGCCGTACGAGAGCAGCGTGACCGTACCCCCCACGCCCCCGAGCACGCCCAGCGTGTACGCGGTGCCCTCGGGGGGCACACGCGGCACCAGCAGGCCGTGCAGCAGCCCGCCCCAGTCGGACACCAGCACGGGCGCCGTGAGCACCACGCCGCCCACCATCAGGGCCACACACCCGGCCATCAACCGGGCGAACGTGCGGAACCCGCCCCGCCAGACGAGGAGCGCGCCGATCACCGCATGCGCAATGCCCCACGCGATCTTCGATGTGCGGAGGTCCTGGGCGAGCGGCAGGATCGCCGCGCCGGCGACGCCGCAGGCGGACACCAGCGCGCCGCCGGTGAAGAACGCCCACGGCAAGAGGTAGGCCAGGAACGTCCAACGGGCCCAGCGGCCCAGCCGCTCCACCCATCCTTCGAGCAGGGTGGTGCCGGTGGCCATCTGCCAGCGCGCCACGCCTTCGTTGAGGAACCACTTGAGCAGGGCCCCGACCCACGCGGCCCACAGCAGCGTGAAGCCGTGACGCGAGCCGGCGAGGCTCGCGGTGAGCAGGTCGCCGGCGCCCACGCCAGTCGCCGCCACCAGGAGTCCGGGGGCGAACAGCGCGAGGCGCAGCGCCCAGGGCGATCGTGCGGATCGGGTCGCGCGTGTCATGGTGTCGTACCGACGCAGGCGTCAATAGCGCATGACGGGATCGGCGCGGCAAGGGGCGCGGCCGGGACACGCGCCGCTCTGCTTTGCCGCCGGTCCCGGGCACCGGTACATTCCCGGGTCATGACGCCGCCGGTGCACGACCTCGCCAAGCTTCGCATCGACCGCGACGCGCCTTCTCCGGGTGTGCGCCGCGCGTTCGCGCGCAATGCGGTGCTGGCCGCCGGAGCGGTGGTGGTGATCGGGACGGCGATCGTGTTGGCGCGGCGTGGCGCCCGCGTACCCGTCCAGGTCGTGGTGGCGAGCGCGGGCGCCGCAGGGAGCGCCGCCGTCGCCGGTGTCACGAGCGTGACGGCGAACGGCTACGTCGTGGCCCGGACGCGGGCGTCGGTCTCGGCCAAGGTCGCCGGCCGGCTCGCGGCGCTGCACGTGAGTGAGGGGTCCTTCATCCGGCGGGGTGAGGTGATCGCTCGCCTCGAGAACGCCGACTACCGCGCCCAGCTCACCCAGGCCGTGGCGGGGCTCGCCACGGCCCGGGCGGAGTCGATCGAGGCGGTGGCCGAGCGCGACCAGGCCGAGCGCGAGGCGCGGCGGCTGCGCGACATCCGGGCGCAGAGCCCGCAGCTCGTGGCGGTCCAGGACGTGGAGGCGGCCGACACCCGGGCGGCGACGTCGGCGGCGCGCGCCGCGGCCGCGGCCGCGCGGGTCGAGGCCGCCGAAGCCGCGCGGCGGTTCGCGGAGGCCACGCTCGACAACACCCTGATCCGTGCGCCGTTCACGGGGACCGTGCTGCGCAAGGAAGCCGAGGTCGGCGAGGTGGTGGCGCCGTCGGTGGGCGGGGGGCTGACGCGCGGCGCGGTCGTGACCATGGCCGACCTGACGACCCTCGAGGTCGAGGTCGACGTGAACGAGGCCTACATCGCGCGGGTGCGGTCGGGACAGGAGGCGCGCATCATCCTGGATGCCTATCCCGACACGGGGTTCCGTGGCAGCGTCCGCCAGGTGGTGCCCACGGCCGACCGCCAGCGGGCGACCGTGCAGGTCAAGGTCAGCATCACGGACCGCGACCCGCGGATCCTGCCGGAGATGGGGGCCCGGGTGGATTTTCTCACGCCGGAACCCCCGGGGGGCGCCCCGACGGCGCCCGCAACCCCGGTGATGCGCGTCCCGGCGGCCGCAGTCCGCGAGCACGACGGTCAGACTGTGGTGTGGCTGGTACGCGACGGCCGGCTCGAACCCCGTGTGGTGTCGGCGGGACCGGTGAGCGGCGGGTACCGCGAGATCCGGTCCGGGCTCGCCGGGGGCGAGCTGGTGCTCGTGGGGGGCGTTGAAACACCGCAACCTGGCCTGCGCGTACGGACGGCCACACCGTAACGACCTTTCCCGGGACTCTGCCATGGCGCTCGTCGAGATCCGTGATGTCCACAAGGTGTTCCAGCGCGACACCCAGCGCATCGACGTGTTCACCGGGATTACGCTGGACATCGTCGAGGGCACCTTCCTGGCCCTGATGGGACCCTCGGGGTCGGGCAAGTCCACGCTGCTCAACCTCCTCGCGGGGCTCGATCGGCCGACGAGCGGCCTGGTGCGCGTGGCGGGCGCGGAGGTGAGCGCGATGAAGCCGGCGCAGCTCGCCGGGTGGCGCGCGCGGCACATCGGGTTCGTGTTCCAGCAGCTCAACCTCCTGCCCGTGCTCACGGCGTTCCAGAACGTCGAGCTGCCGCTGCTCCTCACGCCGCTCTCGAAGCGCGAGCGCGCGGAGCGGGTGCGGGTCGCGCTCGGCGTGGTCGGGTTGGACGACCGCCTCGAGCACTACCCGCGCCAGCTCTCGGGCGGTCAGGAGCAGCGCGTGGCGATCGCGCGCGCCATCGTGGCGGACCCGACCCTGGTCCTGCTCGACGAGCCCACCGGCCAGCTCGACGCGAGGAGCTCGCAGGAGGTGCTGGCACTGCTGCAGCGGCTGAACGGCGAGTTCGGCAAGACGATCGTGGTCGTCACCCACGACGCCCGCGCCGCGGAGCGGGCCAAGACGGTGCTGCACCTCGAGAAGGGCGACCTGGTCGAGAAAGGGGTGGTGGCCCGGTGAGATTCCTGCCCCTGGTCCTCGCCAACCTCGGCCGGCACAAGCGGCGCACGGCGCTCACGGTCGCGAGCGTGGCGCTGGCCCTGTTCCTGTTCGCCTCGCTGCGCACGGTGGTGACCACCATCGCGGCGACGGCGCAGTTCGGCGGGGCGCGCCGGCTGGTGACCACGAACGCCACCGGCATCGTCTTCCCGCTGCCGCTGGCCTACGCCAACCGCCTCGCCGCCGTCCCCGGCGTCGAGGCCGTGAGCTGGGCCAACTGGTTCGGCGGGCGCTACGGCGACGGCAAGCGGTTCTTCGCCAACTTCGCGGTGGACGCCGAGTCGTACCTCGCGATGTACCCGGAGCTCCAGTTGCCGCCCGACCAGCGCACCGCGTGGCTGCAGGACCGGTCCTCGGCGATCATCGGGAAGCGGCTGCTCGACGTGTTCGGGTGGCGTCTGGGACAGAACGTCACGCTCCAGGGCACGATCTTCCCCGGGGACTGGACGTTCACGATCCGTGGCGTGTACACGCCGTC
>DASPFU010000181.1:0-11100 GCA_035620935.1 Gemmatimonadales bacterium | reverse complement strand
CGTCCGGCTCCCCGCTCCCGGCTCCCGGCTCCCGAGGTCATCCGCGATCCGCTGTGGAACAACATCCGCCTCGAGCCGGGGGCGCTCGCGGTGGTCGACACGCCGGCCTTCCAGCGCCTACGGTACGTGCGCCAGCTCGGGCACGCGTTCCTGGTCTACCCCGGCGCCACGCATACCCGGTTCGAGCACGCCCTCGGCGCGTACCACCTCGCCCGGCGCGTGCTCGCCCAGCTCGAGGAGACGCTGGGCGCCCCCCCGGTGCCCCGCGCCGACGCCGATCGCCTGAAGCTCGCCGCCCTGCTCCACGACATCGGCCACTACCCGTTCTCCCACGCCCTGGAGGAGGCGGGACTGGCGCATCACGAGGCCCTCGCCGCGCGGCACCTGACCACCGGAGACCTGGCCGCGGCGCTCGAACGTCTCGACGTCGCTCCCGCCGACCTGCTGCCCATCATCCGCGGCGCGAGCCCGGGCCCCCTCGCGGGCATCGTGTCCGGATCGCTCGACGTGGACAAGCTCGATTACCTGTCGCGCGATGCGCACGGCTGCGGCGTGCCCTACGGGATCATCGATGTCGACCGGCTCCTCGCCTCGCTCACGGTGGTCCCGGCGCCCGATGGGCGGCCGGCGCTCGCGCTGTCCGAGAAGGGCCTCGCGCCGCTCGAATCGTTGCTCTTCGCCAAGTACCAGATGTACCGCAACGTGTACTGGCACCACGCGGTGCGCGCCGCGACGGCGATGTTCAAGCGGCTGGTGCGGCGGGCGATCGCCGAGGCGCGGGTGGGCGCGGACGCGGTGGCGCTGGCCACCGACGACGGCCTGATCCACGATCTCCAGCAGTCGGATCGCACCGGGCTGGCCCGCGCCCTGCGCGAGCGGCGGCTCGCGAAGCGCGCGCTCGACCTGCCCGCCACCGAGCTCCCCGGCGGGGCCGCCGACTGGCCCGCGCGCGACCCCGACCTGCTCGAGGCGGTCGAGGACCGGATCGCGGCCGAGATCGGTCTCGCGCCGGGCACGCTGCTGCTCGATCTGCCGGACAAGCCGGGGATGCTGGACGTGGACCTGCCGCTGGTGCGGCGGGACGGGTCGGTGGTGCAGCTCGCGGGGGCCACCGCCGGCGCCTTCCTGGGACTGCCGCGGGTCGCCGCGGAGCTCTACCGCGCCGCGCGGCGACTGCGCGTGTTCACGCTCGCGCCCGCCACCGTGCCGGCCAGCGGGATCCTGGCGCTGCTCGAATGGCCTGCGGAGGAGATACGCGCCCGGCTGGCCGCCGGCCGCGCGCTGGTCACTTAGGGCGGGGGACGCTCGGCAGGGTGGTCTCGGACGCCGGCGCGGCCGCGTCGAGGGAGTCGATCCGCACGAGGATGGCCGTGATGTTGTCCAACCCGCCGTGGCGGTTCGCCTCGTCGATCAGCGCATCCACGTGCGCCTGCGGCATCTCATCGGACTGCACGATCTGCTCGAGCTCGTAGTCCTCGAGCATCCCCGTGAGCCCGTCCGAGGCGAGCAGGAACACGTCGCCCTGCTTGGCCGCCCCGACGTAGATGTCGGGCACCACATCCGCGTTGGCGCCGACGCAGCGGGTGATCACGTTGCTGTACGGGTGCGTACGCGCCTGTTCGGGGGTGAGGTACCCCGCGTCCACCTGCTCCTGGACGTACGAATGGTCCTTGGTGACCTGCGCGAGCTTGCCGTCCCGCAGCAGGTAGCCGCGGCTGTCGCCCACCTGCCCGATCAGGAACCGTCCGTTGAACAGCACCAGCGCCGTGACCGTGGTCCCCATCCCGCGCTTGTCGTGCTCGGTCAGGGTGCG
The DNA here is from genome assembly GCA_035620935.1 of Gemmatimonadales bacterium. GTDB lineage: Bacteria > Gemmatimonadota > Gemmatimonadetes > Gemmatimonadales > GWC2-71-9 > SZUA-544. Next base: position 9,287 of record DASPFU010000181.1, on the reverse strand, counting down.
CTGGAAGATGGAGGCGTTGGCGGCGACGATCGCCCCGCGCATGCGCTCGGCGACCTCGTTGTCCCCGAGCCCCCGCAACGAGCCCAGTTCCCGGGCGATGGCCCGGACCGCCATGTCGCTCGCGACCTCCCCCGCCGCGTGACCGCCCATCCCGTCGGCCACCACGAAGATCCCACGCTCCGGGACCATCAGGAAACTGTCCTCGTTCCCCGATCGGATGATCCCGACATCGGTGCGGCCGGCGCAGGTGATGTGCACGGTGGCGGCGCTACCCCAGTATCCAGGTGAGCGCCGCGGCCAAGCCGAGCACCACCACTGCGGCACTCGACCCACAGCCCTTCCCCTTCGCCTTCTCAGGCGCCTGACCCGCCGGGCGCCGCGGCTGGGGCCGGGCGGAGGGGGCTGGGGCGGGCCTGGCTGGTGCCGCCGCCCTGGCGGGCGGGGTGGGCTTCGGCGGTGTGGCAGGCCTCGCTGCGGGCGCGGGGGCCGGCGGCGTCGGGGCGGGCGCGGCAGGTTGGGGGGGGGCGGGGGCCGCCGGCGGCTGCATCGCCTGGATCACCTTCGTCCCGCTCCCCGCCGCCACACCAAGCGAGTCGTCCGTCGGCTCGAAGACCATCGAGATGTCCCCGAGCCGCACCACCGCCGACGGGGCGATGGGGGTCTCGTCCTTGACCCGCTCACCATCAACGAACGTCCCGTTCGTGGATGCCAGGTCCGTCAGGACCCACACCCCCTCGCGCCGCTGCAGCTTGGCGTGCGCCGTGGAGACCGACTCCTCCGGCACCACGAGGTCGTTGTAGTCCGCCCGGCCGATGTTGGCCACGGGCGTCCGCACCACCAGGCGCTGGCCCTTGAGCGTGCCGGTGCGCACCAGGAAGCTCGCCAGCGGACCGGTGTCGGACGGACGCCCCGACGGTTCCCCGCGCTTCACGCTGGGGAGTCCGAACGCCGTGTCCTGCAGGCGCTCGGGGGCGCCGACCGGGGGCAGCGGGGGAGGTGCCGGCGCCGCGGGCGCCGGGGCCGGGTCCGCGTAGAAACGGAACGTCTCCTCCCCCACCCGGATGACGTCGGCACGCATCAGCAGGCGCTGGCCCTGCAGCTGCTCCTCGTTCACGAACGTGCCGTTCGTGCTCGAATCGACGAGCAGGTACCCCTTGGGCGTCGTCATGATCTCGGCGTGGCGTCGCGAGACATCCTTGCCGGTCACCACCACGTCACACCCCGCCTCCCGCCCGAACACCAGGGACGCCCCCGTGATGGTGTATTCGCGCCCGTCCGTGAGGCTCACGATCCGGCCGCCCGTGTTCCCGGTCGGCGTTCCGGCGCGGGCCTCGGCTTTCGCCCGCGCCTCCGCGTGGGGCACCTGCAGCGCCTGGATGTACTGCGTGCTGCCGGAGCGGCGCTCGTCCACGAATGTCAGCTCGACGCCTCCCAGGTCCACCTTGTCGCCGTGGAGGAGGGGCGTGGGCTCACCGCCCAGGCGGACGCCGTTGATCACCACGTCGGCTTCGGGCACCGCCTTGCGGATCACGACCTGCCCGTCGGCCTGCCCCACCAACACCGCGTGCCGGGGCAGGATCCGCGGATCGGGCAGCTGAATGGCGCACGCGCTATCGCTGCCGGCGGTGATCTCACCCGCCGGCACCGTGAATCGCCGTGATCCCCACTCGAGTAGCGCCATTTACTCTCCGACCGACGGGAACTGCCCAGCAGAAATTACCCGCAGGCTCGTAACCGCGCAAGGAAACACGGGTTACGGCCCCGAACCCGCGCCGTCGTCGAGCCCCGCCACCGGCTCCTCCCGCCCCACCAATCCGCGCCGCAGCCAGTACCAGAAGATTGCCGACCCGACGATCACGGTCGCATAGCTGTTGATGAACCGCCAGAGCAAGGTATAGCTCGCCAGGAGGGAGCGCTCCACGTAAATCTGCATCACCAGCCCCGACAACACCTCGGCGAGCCCCGAGGCGCCGGGGGTCGGGGCGAAGTACAGCAGGAAGGTGATCAGGGTCTGGAGCAGCAGGATGTCGTAGAAGTTCGCCTCGATGCCGAGAGCCCGGAGTGTGACGAACCCGGCGAGCAGCTTGTTGGCGTGGGACGGCCCCGAGACGACCACGGCCGACGCGAGGACGAGCAGCCCGCGGGGCGAGCCGAACGCCACCATGCACTCGTGGGCCCGATCGATGCCGGCGGTGACGTGTTCCATGCGCTCGCCCAGGCCCCGGCTCCGCCGGCCGAGACGCTCGGCGACGGCATGGACCAGGTTGCGGACCCCGCGCGGGAACACCAGGGCGATCAGCATCACCGTACCGATCAACCCGAACAGCGTCAGGCTGGCCCGGAACAGGTCGTAGAGGGTGATCCCCATGACCAGGCCGTGTGCCTCGAGCGAGCGCCCCGCCCCGAGGAAGATGGCGAGCGGTCCCGTGGTCGCGAAGAAGGCGACGGTGGCGACGAACGTGATGAACACGGCGGTCATGGCTTCGGGGAGGCGGACCCCGGCGCGCCGCATCGCCCAGACCATCATCGGGGACGCCCCGGACTGGAAGGGCGTGAGGTACGCGCCCCAGGCGCCCAGGCCGCTCGCGAGGACCATGTCCCAGTAGCGCACGCCGGGGTGGACGTGGCGCGTCACGATCCACAGCCGCAGGCCGCCACCGATCCAGTCCATGGACGCGAGCACCAGCCCGGCGGCGAGCCAGCCGAGGTGGACGCCCAGCATGGCGTCCACGAACGCCGCGAAGTTGCCCTGCCACACGAGCAGGGCCGCCACGGCGGCGAGCGAGATCAGCGCGAAGAGTTCCAGCCCGCGGCGCAGCAGCCGCGGGGTCAGGGCGAGCGGCACGGGCCGAAGATACCACATGCGGGAGGGGAGCGGGGACGGGGCGCGTGGCCCCGGGAGCGGGGGCTCGGTTACGTTTCCAGGTTATGCCGACGCCCCCCGGCCAGATCGTCCTCCGCAATGCGCGGCAGCACAACCTCAAGGGCATCACCGTCTCCCTCCCCCGCCGGGCGGTCACGGTGGTGACGGGGCCGTCCGGCTCGGGCAAGAGCTCGCTCGCCTTCGACACCCTCTATGCGGAAGGGCAGCGCCGCTACATCGAGTCGCTGTCCACCTACGCCAAGCAGTTCCTCGAACGGATGCCGAAGCCCCTGGTGGACACGCTGGAGGGGCTCTCCCCCGCCGTCGCCATCGAGCAGAAGAACCCGACCACGTCGAGCCGCTCCACGGTCGGCACGGCCACCGAGATCTACGACTACCTGCGGCTGCTGTGGGCACGCATCGGGACGCCGCACTGCGGGGCCTGCGGCGCGGTCGTGAAGACGGACACGGTGCAGGATGTGGTGGACGCGATTCTGACGGGAGCCGGGAGCGGGGAGCCGGGAGCCGGCGCGGCGTCGGAGGGTCCGGCTCCCGGCTCCCGGCTCCCGCATCAGGCCGCAGGTCCCGATCCGGAGTCCGCAATCCTGATCACGTTCCCGATCCCGGCGGGCGCCCAGCGTCCGGAAGTGGACCTCGCCGGTCAGTTGCGGGCCGCCGGGTTCGTGCGGGCGCTCGCCGATGGCGCCCTGCTCCGACTCGACGACGCCGCCGGGGAGCCGCAGCTGCGGACGGCAGCGGAGGTGCTGGTGATCGTGGACCGGGTGGTGCCCGGCGCCCTGAGCCGCGGCCGCCTCGCGGAGGCCGTGGCCACGGCCTACGCCGAGGGCGACGGCGTCTCGATCGCCGTCCGCAACGGGATCCGCCGCCGCTTCTCCGAGCACCCGACGTGCTCGGCGTGCGGGACGGCCGCGCCGTCCCTCGTGCCATCCCTCTTCTCGTTCAACAACCCGCGCGGCGCGTGCCCCGGATGCAACGGCTTCGGCGCCATCCTCGAGTACCACGAGTCACTGATCGTGCCGGATCCCGACCGCGCGCTGGCGCAGGGAGCGATCGACCCGTGGACCAAGCCGCGCTACGAAGGCCGGCGGCGCTTGCTGCGGGAGACGGCGCGGGCGCGCCGCATCCCGGTGGACCTGCCCTGGCGCGACCTGCCGGAATCGGCGCGCGAGTTCCTGCTGCACGGACAGACGGGCCGCTACGTCGGCATATTCCCGTTCCTGCGGCGGCTGGAGGAGAAGCGCTACAAGCAGTACATCCGCGTGTTCCTGCGGCAGTACCAGATGGCCCGGACCTGCCCGCAGTGCGGCGGCGCACGGCTCCAGCCCGACGCGCTCTCCGTCCAGGTGGGTGGGCTGACGATCGCGGCCGCGGCGGCGCTGACCGCCGCCCAGCTCCGCGACTGGACGGGGGCCCTGGCCCTCTCCGACTTCCAGCGGGCGGTGGCCGTGCACGTGCTGGAGGAGCTGGTCGGCCGGCTGACCTTCCTGACGGACGTCGGCCTGGGGTACCTCACCCTCGACCGACAGACCCGGACATTGTCCGGCGGCGAAGCGCAGCGGATCGCCCTGTCGAACGCCCTCGGGGCCCACCTGGTCGAGACCCTCTACGTGCTCGACGAACCCTCCATCGGCCTGCATCCCGCCGACACCGATCGTCTGCTCGCCCTGCTGCGACGGCTGGCGACGGCCGGGAACACGGTCGTCGTGGTGGAGCACGACCCGGCCGCGATGCGCGCCGCGGACTACATGATCGAGCTGGGGCCCGGCGCGGGAGAAGGCGGAGGTCAGGTGGTGTACGAGGGCCCCGCGGCGCTGGTGCGGGAGGCCGGGACCCTCACCGGGCAATACCTCAGCGGGGAGAAGCGGATCGGCGTGCCGTCGACCCGCCGGCCCGCCGCGCGCTGGCTGACCGTGCGCGGCGCCCGGCTGCACAACCTGCACGGCGTCGATGCGCGCATCCCGCTCGCCACGTTCACGGTGGTGACGGGCGTGTCGGGGTCCGGGAAGTCGACGCTGGTGCACGACGTCCTCTACCGCAACCTGGAGCGGTGCCTGCGGGGCGGGCACACCGCCAAGGAGCACCTCGGCGAGGCGGTCGGGGCGATCGCGGCGCTGGACGGCTGGCGGGCGCTCGCCGACGTCGTGCTGATCGACCAGGCCCCCATCGGCCGCACGCCACGCTCCAACCCGGTCACGTACGTCAAGGGGTTCGACGACCTGCGGGCCCTCTACGCCGCGCAGCCGCTGGCCCGCGAGCGTCGCTACACGCCGAGCACGTTCTCGTTCAACGTCGCCGGCGGTCGCTGCGAAGCCTGCGAGGGCGCCGGCCACGTGCTGGTCGAGATGGTGTTCCTGGCCAACGTGTACGTACCGTGCGAGCAGTGCGACGCGCGGCGCTTCCGGCGGGAGGTGCTCGACGTGAAGGTCGGGGGCCTGTCGATCCACGACGCGCTCGAGCTGACCGTGAGCGCGGCGCTGGAGCGGTTCCGTTCCCTGCCCCGCCTCGCCAAGGCGCTGTGGCACCTGCAGCAGGTCGGCCTCGGGTACCTGCACCTCGGCCAGCCCGCGACCACGCTGTCCGGCGGCGAGGCCCAGCGCCTCAAGATCGCGCGCGAGCTGGCGGAGGCCGCCGGGCGTGCCGGACGGCGCCGCGGCCGCAAGCTCTACGTCCTCGACGAGCCGACGACCGGCCTGCACCTCGACGACGTCCGCACCCTGTGCCGCGTGCTCGACCGCCTGGTGGACGCGGGCCATACGGTGCTCGTCATCGAGCACCATCTCGACGTGATCAAGCGGGCCGACTGGGTGATCGACCTCGGTCCCGGGGCCGGCGCGGACGGCGGGCAGATCGTCGCCGCGGGGACCCCCGAGCAGGTCGCCGCCGATGCCGCGTCGGTCACGGGGCGGCACCTCGCCCGGGTGCTGTGAGGGCCACCGCGGCCTTCACGAGCGCCCTGAACGCGCGCGCGTCGACCCGCTCCCCTTCGTGGATGTCGATCGCCCTCCGCGTGTTGCCTGCCAGGCTGGAATTGAAGAGGCGCGACGGGTCCGGGATCCTGGCCCCCCGGGCGAAGGTGAGCTTCACCACCCTGGTGTACGCTTCCCCGGTGCAGACGATCCCGCGGTGCGACCAGACCGGCGTGCCCCACTTCCACTCCTCGGTCATCTCGGGGTCGGCTTCCAGGATCAGCGCCCGCATGCGGGCCAAGGTCTCCCCGCGCCATCCACTCAGCTCGCGGATCCGCCGGTCGATGAGCCGGGAAGCGGGTTTCCCGGTCGCCTGCTCACGGCTGCTCATGCGCGTTTCCGTTCCTTCGTTGGGGTTCTCGATCCGTCTGGTAACATTCTCCACGCGGGTTTCGTCAGTTGACTGACGGACCACGGCCTGCCAAGGTCACAGAACCGAGGAGGAGCGCATGCCCGGCAAGTCCAAACCCAAGGCCGCCAAGCGGCCGTCCCGCGCCGTCACGGGGAAGCCCGCCGCGAGACTCCTGACAGGCGGCAATCCGCAGATCGCGAAGGCCGACGGCGACGCGCCCGTGCAGGCCTACATCGCGGCGATGCCCGGGTGGAAGCGTGACGTCGGGCGCCGCCTCGACGCGCTCATTGTGCGCACCGTCCCCGGCGTGCGCAAGGCAGTCAAGTGGAACTCGCCATTCTACGGCGTCGCGGGCCAGGGCTGGTTCCTGGGGTTCCACGTTTTCACCCGGTACGTCAAGGTGACGTTCTTCCGCGGCACCTCGCTGCGACCCGTCCCACCCGGAGGCACGGGGAGGGACGCGCGCTGGATCGATATCCACGAGGACGATCTCGACGAGGCTCAGATGGCGACTTGGGTGAAGCGGGCGGCCGCGTTGCCCGGCTGGGTCCCGTAGCCGACCGTCCTCCGGCCCGGTCGCCGCCCCTTCAGTCGGTGCGCCCCCCGCTGCGCCACCGGGTGGCATACGGCAGCGCGAACAAGTACAGACCGGTGAACAGGAGAAGGGCGAGCGGGAGCAGCGGCACGTAGCTCACCCACACGACGGGCTTCTCCCGTGCCAGGGCCACGAAGGTGACGATGACGGCCACCGTAAAGGCGATGGCGAGCCAGCGGTGAATCTGCCGAATCCAGTGGTTCCAGTTCATGGGATCCTCGCGAGCAGGTCGACGAGCTTCCCGCCCATCATCTTCCAGCCGTAGCGGGCGCCGCCGAATTCCCGCTTCTGGTCCGGCTTGAAGCCGGACTGCACGAGGGACAGGCGCGTGCCCGACGCCGTGGGCGTCAGCGTGAACGTCACGACGGTGTCCAGGAAAGGGACGCTCCACGTGTAGCTGAGCTTCCGGTGCGCGTCGATCTCGACGAACCGGCAATTCACGGTGCCGTCCCACCCGGGGTACGGCTGCGTGTTGAACGTGAACGCGGCCCCCGGCTCGAGCGTGAGCTCGGCGACGGGCAGGAGCCACTCGGTGAGCAGCACGGGGTCGGTGAGCGCGCGCCACACCTTCTCCGGCGAATGCGGCAAATCGAATTCGAACGAAATGGACTCAGTCTGCGCTTGCGCGGTCCTGTCGGTGGGGGTCATTCGTCCATTTTCTCCAGCAGTCGTCCGAGGCGATCGACGTGCTCCCTCCAGAACGCGCGGTAGTGCGCGATCCAGTCGATGAGCGGTTTCATCCCGCGCGGCTCCACCCGGTAGTAGACACAGCGCCCTTCGCGCCGGCCGTTCACCAGTCCGGCGTCTTTCAAGGTGGCGAGGTGCTGGGAGACCGCGGGCTGCGAGATGGTGAAGCGCGTCGTGAGGTCCTTCACCGCGGCTTCGCCACGCGTGAGCGACTCGAAGATCGCCCGGCGGCTGGGGTCCGCCAGCGCCTGGAAGATCCTGTCCTCCGCCGCGGCTGCGCTCATGCGTAACGTATAAGCAGATACTTATTGATTGTCAAGCGCGCGGATCGGGCCGGACGTGGCGGGCCACGTCGACGTTGAACTCCCTCCCCCGCCACGCGATATTGCAGTTCCTGCTGAACGGCCGGTCGCCGGCAGCCGGACGTGTCATTCCCGAGTAGCTCAGTTGGTAGAGCAGCCGGCTGTTAACCGGCGGGTCGCAGGTTCGAGTCCTGCCTCGGGAGCTGTTCCCCAGGCCCAGCGAGGTGCACAGTGGCGCGCTTTTCCGGCACGCTCGCCCGCCGCATTCTCGGGCCCCTCGACAGCGCGTCCGCACGCCTGCTCCTGGTCGAGGACAACCCGCGGCACGCGCAGCTCTTCCGGGTGGCCCTCGGCGAGGTCGGGGTCGCCGTCGCCGGCGCCCCGCCATTCGAGTTGTACCACGCCGAGACCCTGGCCGCCGCCCTGGAGCGGCTGGCGGCAGGCGGCATCGACCTCGTCCTGCTGGACCTGACCCTGCCCGACGGGCAGGGCCTCGATCCCCTGATCGAGCTGCGCGCCCGGTTCCCCGACGAACCGGTCGTCGTGTTCACGACGGCCGGCGACGATCTGCTGCCGGGCCAGGCCCTGCAGTCGGGCGCGCAGGACTACCTGGCGAAGGGGCGGATCACCAGCGAGCTGCTGGCCCGCACCATCCGCCATGCCCTGGAGATCAATCGTCTGCAGGGCGCCCTGCGCAGCCTGTCCCTGCTCGACGGCCTGACCGGCCTGTACAACCGCCAGGGGTTCGTCACGCTGGCGGAGCCGCACCTCAAGCTCGCCCAGCGGGCCAAGGGCAGATTCCTGGTCTTCTCCGTCGACGTCGTGGGGCTCGCGGCGATCAACCAGGCCGTGGGGCTCGATCAGGGCGACCGCGTGTTGCGCGACATCGCCGAGATGCTGCGGACCTGTTTCCGGGACTCGGACCTGCTGGCGCGGCTCGAGGGCGGGACGTTCGCGGTGCTGGCCGCCGACGCGGGTGCCGACACGACCGCGCTGATCACCGGGCGGATCGCCCGTCATGTCGCCCAGTACAACAGCATGACGCTGCGGGCCTATACCCTCGCGCTCACCGTCGGCTGCGCCCCGGCGGATGCGACCGAGGGCGCGCCGATCGAGACCCTGCTGCAGCGCGCGGCCGAGGCCCGGCGCCCGGCCGACCCGCCTCCCGCGCCGACCCAGGGAGGCGCGGGGCGGTGAGCGACCGCGGTGCCAGCGCCGCCGTCGTCGTGCTGCTGGTAGGGCGGGACGCGGGCGACGCGGGCGCCGTGCGTGACGCCTTGACGGCGGCGCTCGGGCAGGACCTCACCTTCGAAGCGGTCGTGAGCCTGCCGGGCGCGCGCGCGCGCCTCGCGGCGGGCGACGTCGACGTGGCGGTCGTGGACCTCACGTCGCCCGCCCTGCCGGCGGATCCCGTGCTGGCGCTCGCGGACGCCGTCGGCGACGCCTCGGTCATCGCGCTCGCCCGGGCCGACCAGCGGGCCGAGGCGGTCGCCGCACTGCG
>DASPFU010000180.1:0-15893 GCA_035620935.1 Gemmatimonadales bacterium | reverse complement strand
GATTGGATCGGGCGCGACGGGCTGCGCATCGGGTGGTCGGAAGCGCCGCTCACCGGTCCGGCGGCTGTCGATTCGCTCATCGGGTTCCTCGACGCCGCGGGGCTCAATGTGCTGGCCAGCCCGCCCGGCCAGCCGCTGCTGGCGGACACCGCACCCGCTCCCAGGCGGGCGACCCCAGCGCCGCTCCCTCCCTGGCGAGAGGCGCTCGATCGCCTCGGCGCGACGAGTATCCGATGGTTCCCGGTCCTGCGTCTCGGCGGTCCGGATCAGCCGTGCGTGCTGGATGACTCGCTGTGGAGCGGCATCGTCGCTCCCGCGGTGCGGGTCATCGCCGAGCGGGCGCGCACGCGCGGGGGCCCCATCGCCGGCGTGACCTTCGCCGTGGCACCTGCCACCCGGGACGCGGCTCCGCCCGAGCTGTGCGACGCGAACCTGCGGGCGAGTCTGCGTCGGATGGGACGCGACACCGCGTGGATCGAGCGCCTGGTCGGGCTGCCGCTCGCCGCCCGCTACGACGCACTCCTCGAGGAAGGAGCGCTGGACGGGTACTTCGTCGCGCTCGAGGCCGAACTCGCGTCCCGGGCGGCGCGGCTGGCACGCGCGGCGCGCCAGCGCGCGCCGGCGCTGCTGTTCGCGCTGTGGACGAGCGATCCTCCCGCCGACTGGCGCGGCTTCGGCCTGGCCCGCGGGCTGGGCGTGGATGGGGGTGCCGTGCTGCTCTGGGACGCCGAGCCTGTACCCGGCGCGCTGCTCGCCGCGTACCGCCGGCGCAGCGTCCGGCCGGTGCACGTGATCCAGCTGCGGCCCGAGCAGGTGCCGCCCCGGTCATGGGCCCGCCTCCACGCGGCCGTGTTCGACTCCAGTGCGGGCTTCTGGATCGGCCCCATCGAGACCGTGATGACGGCCCCGCGGACGGCCGCGGGTCCCCTGCCGGCCGACAGCCTCGAGCGACTCCTCCGCCGTCTCGTCCAGCAACGGTAGGGCTTGCCGCGGCTCCTTCCCCCGGCGATGCGCCGCCTCTACCTTACCGACTGGCGGGAGGTGGGCAGGGTGGGATGGTCGCGGCGGACCGGCACGAGTGGTCCGTCGAGGAAAGTCCGAGCTCCACAGGGCAGACTGCCAGGTAACGCCTGGGCGCCGCAAGGCGACGGACAGGGCCACAGAGAACAGACCGCCCTTTTTCCAAGGGTAAGGGTGAAACGGTGGGGTAAGAGCCCACCGCACGGCCGGTAACGGACGTGGCACGGTAACCCCCAGTCGGAGCAAGGCCAAGTAAGCAGCGAGACCCGGCCCGGGTCGTTCGAGCTGCGGGTAGGCCGCACGAGGCGTGCTGGCGACAGCCGTCCCAGAGAGATGACCATCGACCCTCACGGGTCAACAGAACTCGGCTTATGGCCCTGCCCCTCTCCTGTCCATGACGTCATCCCGGCCCTACCCGGCCGACTGGGAGTCGGTCGCCGACCTGCGCGTCTTCCGGACCGGTGCGGAGGACTGGGAGCGGCTGGTGTCCTGGCGCCAGGAGATGCGACGGCGGGGCTGGCGGCTGCTGCGCGTCACCCACGACGGTCCCGAGCTGGTGGCCGTCTTCGGTCGGACCAAGGCGGACCGCCTCCGCACCGGCGCCTGACAACGCCATCCCCCTCCGGAAGGACGATCCCGTGAAGTCCATCAGCGCCCGCGTCGCGGCCGCGTCGATCCTGGCGGCGTGCGCCAGCGGAGCCCCGGCGACCCGGACCCAGTCTCCGCCCGCCGCGACACCGGCACCGCCGGAGCCCGTGCCGGCCGCCGCGCCGGCGCCGGTCGTGGTCCCACCCCCCGCGACGACCCGGCTCGCTCCGCAGCACGGTCGCTTTCTGGCGCACCAGGTCGTCGAGATCCACAACGACTACGAGGGGCTGCCGCCCCGCCAGGTGATCGGCTTCCAGTCCTGGTTCACCGTCACGGTGCGAGACACGGCCGATACGGCGGGCCGTCTCGCCACGATCTTCGTCGTGGACTCCATCGTCGCCGACTCGGGTGTGTTCCTGCCGCCCACCATGAACCTCGCCGCGGCGCGGCGTCTCACCGTGACCGGCTGGGTCGCGCCGAGCGGTGAGCTCCAGGACCCCGTGTTTTCCGATTCCGTGGTCGTTCAGTCGCTGAGCCAGCTGCTCGGCTGGTTCCGCCGCTTCTTCCCGCACCTCCCCGCGGACGGGGTGCAGCCCGGCCGCGAGTGGACCGATACCCTCACCATGACCGAGCCCGGAAGCACGGCCACCCGCGCCCGGACGACGACGAGCGAGCTCCACGTTCGCGCGGCCGCCGCCTGGGAACCCCGTCCCGAAGGCGAGGCGCTGCGCCTCGACGCCGCCGAGCACTACCGGGTCACGGGGAGTGGCGACGGTGGCGGCCAGCCGCTCGAGTACCGCGGCACCGGCGTGCGGTCCGGTACCGACTACATCGCGATCGACGGGCGCTATCTGGGCGGCACCAGCCGAGACTCGGTCGCGCTCACGATCACGCTCCCCCAGCAGGGCATCACGATCCCTCAGCGACAACTCGGTACGTTGTCGGTTGAGCTGCTGCCGCGATGAGGGGTGCCGCCATCGGAGTGCTGGTGCTCTGCGGCGCGGCGGCTCACGCCACCGCGCAGGTCGCCCCAAACCGCGCCACCCGCTACCTGTTCCAGACCGACGTGCTGGACGGTCGTGCCGTGTGGGTGAACCCGGCGGGCACCGCGGTCACGGCCTCGGCGTCCGTCTATGGCGACATCGTGGTCGGAGCGCCCGACGACGCGACCCGCTTCCAGCAGCTCAGCGCCGGATTCAGCTCGCGCGGGCTGACGTTCGGGTATCAGTATGACGATTTCGAGGCCGGCGTGGGCCACACCTACCGGCTGGGCCTGGCGGGAGGATCGGGACCGCTCGCCATCGGCGCAGCGGCGGCCTACTACCGCGGCGGGACCAGCGACTGGGGCTACGACGTGGGCGCCGTGTTCCGGCCCGGCCGTGGCCTCGTCCTGGGTGCCACGGCCGCCAACATCGGCGAACCGGTGGTCCGTGGCCTGCTGCAGGAATTCGCCTTCGTTCCCGGGGCCACCCTGACGCCGTTCGGCCCCTCCCTCGAGTTGTCGGTGCAGGGCCGCCTGGCGAGCGCCGCCGAGAGCTACAGCGTGGGGGCGCGCTGGCAACCGCCGTTGGGATTCCGCAGCGCGCTGATCGTCCGCCTCGACACGGACAGCGACCTCCGCGGGACCGGCTTCGCCTTCGGTGTGGCAATCGGCGGCCAGGACCAGGCCGGCCTCGTCCTCACGACGCCGCGTGATCTCGCGACCGTCGAGGCGACGAGCGTGTACGGCGTGGCGGCCCGGCCGATGGGCCGGCGCTGACGTCGATGCGGTGGCGGCGGCTCCTGGCCGCGGCCGCTGGCGGCGCCGCGCTGTGGTTGTTCGGTGTGTGGCCACCGCCGGTGTGGTGGCGGACGCACTGGCCCGAGCAGAGCGCGATGATGCGCCGGGCACCCGCTTCCCGGGCACAGCCGGCCCCGTCACACCGGCCCGCCGGCGCCCGCTACGACCCTACGCCCCTCGCCGATATCGCTCCCATCCTGCAGCGCCTGGTGATCCTCGCGGAGGACTCCCGCTTCCGCACACACTGCGGCATCGATCCCGCCGAGATCGCGGACGCGATCGGCCTCGCGCCCGACGCCGGGCTGCGCGAGACGCTGGCCACCGTGTGGCGGCGCCGGGACCGCATCCGCGGAGCGAGCACCATCACCCAGCAGCTGGCCAAGAACCTCTACCTGTCGCCTACCCGCAATCCGCTGCGCAAAGTGAAGGAGATGGCCACGGCCTTCCGCCTCGAGGCGGCGCTGTCGAAGGACCGCATCCTCGAGCTGTATCTCAATCTGGCCGAGCTCGGCTCCGGAGTGTGGGGCGTCACCGCCGCCAGCGGTGCGTACTTCGGGGTCCGTCCCCGACAGCTGACGATCGACCAGGCTGCATCCCTCGCCGCCACGCTGCCCCATCCCCGCAGCTCCAACCCCGCGTACCGCCCGGCACGCATGCTCGCCCGGCGCGGCTTGATCCTGGCCCGATACCACGGCGCGGACGTGACCATCCCGCGCAGCGACGAGCTCGCGGCCGCGATCGATTCGATCGTCCCGCCGACGATCGACCTGCCGCTCGTTCCGCCGCTGCTGGACTCGTTGTTCGACTCGGTCCGGGTCGCGCCGCCGGGGCCGGACACGACCGGCGCCCCCCGCGACACGGCGCCTTCCTGAACGCGCGAGGGGCCGGAGTCCGGCTCCGGCCCCTCGCCTCTCCGCCACCCGGCGCCGTCAGTCCACCAGGCGCAACGGCATCACGAGACAGAGATACGACGCCGGGTCGTCCCAGCCCACCGGCTCCACCGTGGCCGCGCGCTCCGGCGCCTTGAACGTGAGCCGGACCTCGTCGGTCGGCATGTACTTCATGATCTCGAGCAGGTACTGGGCGTTGAAGCCGATCTCGAGCGGCTCGCCCTCGTAGGTCAGCGCAAGCTCGTCCTGGGCCTCGCCCAGGTCAGGCGTCTGGACCGAGAACTTGGCCGCACCGCCCGAGAGGGCCATCCGGATGCGGTGCGTCTGGTCGCTCGCCACCACGCTCATGCGGCGGAGCGCCGCCGTCAGGGCCACCTTGTCCACCGTGGCGGACTTGTCGTTCTCTCGCGGGATCACCTGCTCGTAGTTCGGATACGGTCCCTCGATCAGGCGCGAGTACACGAGCGTGCCGCCGGCCCGGAAACCGATGTGGTTCTCGCTCTTGGCGATCTCCACTTCGGCCTCGGGGGCGAACAACTTGCGGACCTGCTCGAGGGCCTTCGGCGGCACGATCAGGTCGGCCGTGGATCCGCCGCTCGCCGGCACGTCCATCTTGGCGAGCCGGTGTCCGTTGGTCGCGACCATGCGCATCCGGTCGGGGCGCAGCTCCCACAGCACGCCGTTCAGGATCGGCCGGCTCTCCTCGGTGGACGCGGCGAACGCCACGTGCGCGACTAGCTTGTGGACCAGCTCCGCGGGGGCCGTCCAGGCCTTGTCGAATTTCACCGGCGGGAACGACGGGAACTCTTCCCGCGGGAGACCGAGGAGCTTGAACTTCGTGCGCCCGCACTCGAGCGAGACGCGCTGTTCGCCCGCCGTGGTGACCCGAATCGGGGCCGACGGCAGCTCGCGCACGATGTCGGAGAGTTTCTTCGCGGGCAGGGTCACGGCCCCTTCCGCGTCGACGTCGGCCGCCACCGTGGTGCTCACGGCGATGTCCAGATCGGTCCCCGAGAGGCGGAGACCCTGCTTCGTCGCCTCCACCAGGACGTTGGACAGGACCGGCAGCGTGGTCTTGGCCGGCACCGCTGCCGCGACCGCCACCAGCCCTTCCTGCAACCGTTCTCGCGTGATCGTGAACTTCATGCCGCTCCTACCGTGTGGCGCGACTCGGGACGAAAAAGAAGCTACTACTCTTCACTGATATAAGACTAGTAGCAGTAGTAGAGGACGGGGAAATGTGTACGTCCTCCCTAAGCGTCGACGCGTCCGGCAATTGCCGGATCGGCGTGCTGTGGGCGCGGTGTGGGGAGTGTGGACCCGCCGGGCATAACCGGGGCGTCGTCCACGGCCCCCACAGTGGCCAACATTCCCCGCGCCGCATGTTGGCTACGCTGCGGACAACTCCTGGCGCGCGAGCTCGACACGCTCCTTGAAGCTCCGGTCGCGCATCATCTGTCGCTCGACCTTGTCCACGCTGTGGATCACCGTCGAGTGGTCGCGGCCGCCGAACGCCTGTCCGATCTCGACGAGCTGCATGCCCAGCATGTCCCGTGCGAGGTACATGGCCACCTGCCGCGGGATGGTCAGCGTCTTGGTCCGGGCTTTGGAGCGGAGGCCCTCGGGGGTCACGCCCCACCGGCGGGCGACCACCTCCTGCACCCGGTCGATCGAGGGGGTCGGGCGCCCGTAGCTGCCGCCGTCGTCACCCTGGCGGATCTTGTCCGACAGGGCGTCGCGGGCGAGCTCGATCGTGACCTCCCGGTTCTTGAGGGAGGCGAACAGCAGCAGCTTGATGATGCACCCCTCGAGCTCGCGCACGCTCGAGCGGACGTGCTCGGCGATGAAGCGCAGGACGTCGTCGGGAATGGTCAGCTCGAGGTGATCCTGCTCCGCCTTCTTGCGCAGGATCGCGATCCGGTGCTCCAGGTCCGGGTGGCCGATGTCGGCCACCATGCCCCACTCGAAGCGGGAGATGAGGCGCTCCTCCAGCCCCGGGATCTCCTTCGGCGCCCGATCGGAGGTCAGCACGATCTGCTTGTGCGCCTCGAACAGCGCATTGAAGGTGTGGAAGAACTCCTCCTGGGTCATCTCCTTCCCCTCGAGGAAGTGGATGTCGTCCACCAGGAAGAGGTCCACGTCGTTGCGATAGCGGCGCCGGAATTCCGGCATCGTCCGCTCGCGCATCGACTCGATCACCTCGTTGATGAACTGCTCGGCGCTGAGATAAAGGACGCGCGTGTCGGGACGCCGCTCGAGGACGGTGTGCGCGATCGCCTGCATCAGGTGGGTCTTGCCCAGGCCCGTCGCGCCGTAGATGAACAGCGGGTTGTAGGTCTTGCCCGGGGCCTCGGCCACCGCGTGGGCGGCGGCCGCCGCCAGCTCGTTCGACTTGCCGATGACGAACGTGCCGAAGGTGTACCGCTCGTTGAGCGGGGTCGTGAGCGTGCCCCCCGGGGCGGGCGTCGCCGGGCGGGGTGCCACGAAGAAGTCCATCTGCGGCCGCTGCTGGCGCTCCTCCTGCACCCGGAACACCACGGTCGTAGGACGACCCAGTACCCGCTCCGCCGCGCGTGACAGGACGGTAGCGTGCTTGGTGTCGTTCCACTCCGCGGCGAACTGGTCGGGCGCGCCGACGATCAGCTGGCCGTGATCGAGCGCGATCGGCACCGCCGGCTCGAGCCAGGTGCGGATCGCGGCATCAGGAAGCTCAGCGCGCACCTCATCCAGCAGGCGCTTCCAGGTTTCTCTGGCTGACTCCATCGACGAATTAGGCGACCGAGTGAGGCAGGGTCTGCAAGGGCGGCCCGAAAGTACGGACGCGATGTGGAAAAGTCAACCTTGACCCGCCGCGCGCGCGCCATGTAGGTTTCCCGCCTCTTTGAGAGGGCCTCATGGGTCGTCCGACGTATCGGCCGCGCAATCGGCGGCGCATCAACAAGCATGGGTTCCGGGCGCGCATGGCGACGAAGTGGGGGCGCGCCACGTTGTCGCGTCGCCGCAAGAAGGGTCGCAAGAGCCTCACCGTCCGCCTCCCGACGAAGCACCGGAGCAAGTAAACGAGCGAGCGGTTGCGGCGGCGCGCCCGGCTCGCGCGTCGCGCGGACCTCGATGGGTGTTGGACGGCCGGACGCCGCCTGCCGGCGCGGTATGTCGAGGTCGCGTGGCGCGCCAACCGCGCCGGGCACCCGCGCCTCGGCGTCATCGTGCCCCGGTTCCAGCACTCCGCCGTCGCCCGCAACCGCGTGCGACGCCGCCTGCGTGACATCGCGCGCCGCGGCCCGCTCGGGACCCTGCCGCCCGTCGATGTGCTGGTGCGGGCGCGACGGGCCGCCTACGAGGCCGGGTTTGCGGCCCTGCGGGACGACCTGACACAGGCGCTCGCCCGGATCCCGTGACGCCGGTCCGGCGCTGGCCCCGCACCCTCGTCCTCCTCGCGATCCGCGGGTATCAGATGACCTTCTCGCACCTGATGCTCACCAACTGCCGGTTCACGCCGTCGTGCTCGCACTACACGTACGAGGCGGTCGAGCGCTACGGTGCCCTGCGGGGCGGTTGGATGGGAGTGCGGCGCATCCTCCGCTGCCAGCCGTTCCATCCCGGCGGCTACGACCCGGTACCCTGACGAGTTCGCTCATGGACCGCCGCGTCATCCTCGCGATCGCTTTGATGGTGCTCGTGGCCATCGTGCCGAGCGTGCTGTGGCCGCCTGAGCCCCCGCCGCCGGGGCGGCGGCCGCCCGCGACGGACACGGTGCGCCGCGAGCCGGCCGTGCCCGAGGCGCCCACGGCCCGCCCGACCGTCGCGAGCCCGCGCGCGACGGACACCGGCGGGTCCGCCATGGCGGGCGACACCGTATGGGTCGAGTCCGACCTGTACCGGCTCGGCTTCGCGACGCGCGGCGGCGCGCTGGTCCGGGCCGAGCTCGTGGGGTACCAGTCGTTCGCCCCGGGCGATTCCGGCTCGGCCGTGCAGCTGGTGCCCGACGGACGGCCGATGTTCGTCCACCGGCTGCTCGCGGGGACGGACACGGTGTCGTTCGCCGATTGGGTGTTCGAGCCGAGCGAGCCGAGGGTGCGGGTGGACGGCCTGGCCACCCTGCGCCTCGTGGCCGAGCGCGGCGGCGCGCGCGTCGAACTGGAGTACCGCTTCGCGGCCGGCGACTACCGCTTCGGCGTGCGGGGCGCCGTGAGCGGCCTCGGACCCACCGGCGCGGTCCTCGCCCTCGGCCTGGGGGACGGGCTGCGCACGGTCGAAGTGGATTCGGCCGACGACTTCCGCCACTACGCCGTGGTCACCAAGGCGGCCAAGACCGAGAGCAAGACGTTCCGCTCCCTCGACCCGGGCGAGGTCGCGAGCCTCGAGGGGCCGTTCGAGTGGGTCGCCCTCAAGACGAAGTACTTCCTGATGGCCGCCCTCGCGATCGAAGAGGGGCGCCCGCCGCTGGGCGGCGCGCTGATGGTTGGTGGGCCGCGCGGTGGGCGGGCCGCGTCGCGGGCCGCCGTCACCACGACCCTGCCCGTGCCTCCCGAGGGCGGGTTCGCGTATCAGGTGTACCTCGGCCCGATCGACCACCGGCGTCTCTCAGCCGTGGGTCACGGACTCGACGACGCCAACCCCTACGGTGGAATCCTCCGCGGCATCATCCACCCGGTGTCCATCTTCGTGGTGGACATCCTGCTGTGGATGCACGAGCGCCTGGACCTGGCGTACGGGTGGGTGCTCGTGATCTTCGGCATCATGGTGCGCCTGCTGCTCTGGCCGCTGAACCAGAAGGCGATGGAGTCCGGGCTGCGGATGCAGGCCGTGCAGCCCCTGATGAAGGACATCCAGGACCGCTACAAGACCGATCCCGAGCGATTGCAGAAGGAGATGCTGCGGCTCTACAAGGAGCACAAGATCAATCCGTTCGGGGGCTGCCTCCCGATGCTCCTGCCGCTGCCGATCCTGTTCGCGTTGTTCTTCGTGTTCGCCAACACCATCGAGCTGCGTGGGGTCCCGTTCCTCTGGCTCCCGGACCTGTCCCGCCACGATCCGCTCTACATCATCCCCCTGGTGATGGGCCTCTCGATGTTCGCGGTGAGCAAGGTCGGCCAGATGGGCATGCCGCCGAACCCGCAGGCCAAGATGATGCTCTACGTCCTGCCGGTGATGATGACCGTGCTGTTCATCAACTTCGCCTCGGGGTTGAACCTGTACTACACGGTCCAGAACATCATCAGCATCCCGCAGCAGTATCTCATCGCCCGACGGCGGCTGAAGCAGGGCGGCAGCGGCGTGCCGTCGCCCACCAAGTAGCGCGTAGGCGGCGCGCGCCGGCTGCGCCCGCCGCCGTCTTCCGCCCGCTCCGCCGGCATGCTGCATGACCCGATCGTCGCGCTCGCCACACCCCCCGGGCGCGGCGCGCTCGCGCTGATTCGGCTCTCCGGGCGGGGCGCCTACGACGTCGCGGCCCGCTGCCTCACGCCGTTCCACCCGGATCCCGCGCGGACGGTGTTCCGCGCCCGCCTCGCGCACCCCGCCACTGGCGAGCCCATCGATGACGTGCTCGCGGTGTGCTTCCCGGCGCCCCGGAGCTACACCGGCGACGACGCGGTCGAGATCTCGACGCACGGCGGACTCGCCGCGCCGGCCGCCGCCCTGGCCGCGCTCGCCGCTGCGGGCGCGCGCCAGGCCACCCCGGGTGAGTTCACGCGCCGAGCGGTCCGCAACGGCAAGATGGACCTGCTACAGGCGGAGGCGACGGCCGACCTGATCGACGCGGGCGCGCCGGCCCAGCGCCGCCGGGCCCTCCAGCAGCTCGATCGCGGCCTGTCCGGCCGCCTGGCGGCGCTGCGCGACGCGATCCTCACGCTCGAGGCCCTGATCTCCTACGAGATCGACTTTCCGGAGGAGGACGAGGGCCCGGTCGACCCGGCACGGCTGGAGGGCGCGTGGCGCGCGGCGCGGGACGGCGTCGCGGGATTGCTGGCCACGGCGCCCGACGGCGAGCGCTTGCGTGACGGCGCGCTGCTCGTGATCGCCGGCCCGCCCAATGCCGGCAAGTCGTCGCTGTTCAACGCGCTGCTCGGCACCGAGCGGGCTCTCGTCACCGAGATCCCCGGGACGACGCGCGACGCCATCGAGGCGCACGCCGTGATCGACGGGTTCCCGTTCCGCCTGGTGGACACCGCCGGCCTGCGGACCGCGGCGGAGCGCGTCGAGTCCCTCGGCATCGAGGTGGCCCGCCGCTACCTCGGGGCCGCGGATCTGGTCCTCTACTGCGAGGAGACCGGGGACGCGGGAGCGGCGACGGGGGCCCCGGCGGCGCGGGACGCGTTCCTCGCCGGACTGGCGGCACCGGTGGTGGAAGTGCGCACCAAGGCCGACCTCGGTGGCCCGTCCGTCTCGTCCGTCGTTTCCGTCTCGAGCCTCACGGGTGCCGGGCTGGCCGAGCTCCGTCGCGCGCTGGCCGAGGCGGCGTTCGGGCATCTCGTGGCGCTGGGCGATGTGGAGCCGGTCGTGACCCGAGCGCGCCATCGGGTGGCGCTCGAGCGGGCGCGGGACGAATTGGACGCCTTCGCCGCGGCGCGCGCGGCGGGGATCGACGCCGCGGTGGCCGCGACGCACCTGCGGGACGCGGTCGCCGCGCTGGACGAGTTGATCGGGGCGGTCACGCCGGACGACGTGCTGGACCGGGTGTTCGCGAGCTTCTGCGTGGGCAAGTAGGCCGCTCAGGCGGCCGTCCCCATCTCCAGGAAGTTGCGCAGCAGAGCGTGCCCGTGCTCGGTCAGCACAGCCTCCGGGTGGAACTGCACCCCCACCACCGGATGGACCACGTGCGCGAGCGCCATGATCTCCCCGTCCTCCGCTCGGGCGGTCACCCGCAGGGTGTCCGGCAGGCCCTCCGCCGCGACCGCGAGGGAGTGGTAGCGGGTCGCTCGGAAGGGGTTCGGCAGCCCGGCGAACACGCCTCGGCCGTCGTGGGAGACGCCTGCGGTCCGGCCGTGCATCGGCTGGCGGGCCGGGACGATCCGGCCCCCGTACGCTGCCGCGATGCACTGGTGGCCGAGGCAGACGCCGAGTGTCGGCAGCGTGGCGCCGAATCGCCGCACCACGTCCGTCGAGATGCCCGCCTCACGGGGCGTACAGGGCCCGGGCGACAGGATGACGTGGCTCGGGGCCAGGGCCGCGATCGCCTCCAGGGTGATCGCATCGTGGCGGCGGACCAGGGGCTCGCGGCCCAGCTCGGCGACGTAATGCGCGAGGTTCCACACGAACGAATCGTAGTTGTCGATCAGCAGCACCGCGCTCACCGCTCCCCCTCGGGCGCCCGGAGCGCCGTCACGATGCCGCGCGCCTTGTCCAGCGACTCCGCATACTCGCGGTCGGGGTCCGAGTCCGCGACGATGCCGCCCCCGACGCCGAAGTGTGCCCAGCCGTCGCGCACGACACACGTCCGGATCGCGACGCTCGTGTCCATGGCGCCCGTCACGCTCCAGTAGCCGATCGCGCCGCAGTACACGCCGCGCGCCACGGGCTCGAGCTCGGTGATGATCTCCATCGCCCGCACCTTGGGCGCTCCCGAGATCGACCCGCCGGGGAACGCGGCGGCCAGCACGTCGAGCGCGTCGCGGTCCGGCGCGAGGTGCCCGGTGACCGTGGACACGAGATGCTGGACCGTGGCGTAGCGCTCCAGCACGCACAGCTCGGGGACCGTGACCGTCCCCGGGCGGCAGACGCGCGAGAGGTCGTTGCGCAGCAGGTCCACGATCATCACGTTCTCCGCGCGGTCCTTGGTGCTGCCCAGCAGCTCGGCGCCGAGCGCCTCGTCCGCCAGGGGATCGCGGCCGCGGGGGCGGGTGCCCTTGATCGGCCGCGTCTCGACCCCACCGCCGCCGTCGACCCGCAGGAAGCGCTCCGGCGACGCGCTGGCGATCGCCCAGTCGCCGGGCTCGAGGTAGGCGGCGAACGGGGCCGGGTTCGCGTGTCGCAGCCTCGCGTGGAAGGCCAGCGCCTCGCCCGCGATCGGCGCCGCGAGCCGCTGGGTGAGGTTCACCTGGAACACGTCGCCCGCGAGGATGTAGCGGCGCACCCGCGCGACGGCGTCGAGGTATGCCGAACGCGACAACACCGACCCGACGTCGCGCCCGAGCTCCGGCACGGGATACGGCGCCGCCGGGATCTTGGGGGGGGACCGCACGGCCGTGACCCCGGCGGAGGACGCCGCGGCGGGCCGCGCGAGCGTGGCCAGCACCTGGTCCAGGCGCGCACGCGCCCGCCGCGCGCCGTGCGCCCCCACCGCGGGCAGGCCGGTGGACACGATCCAGGCGCGTCCCGCCGCGTGGTCCCACGCGAGCACCCAGTCGTACAGGCCGAGCCACACGTCGGGGACGGGCGCCTGGTCCTCACGCGGGGGCGGGAGCCGCTCCAGTCGCCGGCCGAACTCGTAGGCCAAGTACCCGATCGCCCCGCCCTGAAACGGCGGCAGGTCCGGCAGCGGAGGCGCGGGGGTGGTGCCGAGCACGGCCCGGAGGGCGGCGAGCGGGTCCGCCACCTCGGCGGACACGACGTCCCAGGGGTCGGCCGTCAGGAACGAGTAGCGCCCGAGGCGGCCCACGGTGCCGGCGCTGTCGAGCCAGGCGCGGTGCCGCAGGCTGGCGAGACGCCGGCACGCGTCGAGCGGGTCGGGCGGCGGGACGATCTCGCTGACGAGCGGCCGGCGGCCGCCCGTCCGGAGCGTCATGCGGGGTCGGCGGGCATCACGAACTGCTTCGGTGTACCGCGCAGGGTGCTCGCCGCGCCCGGGCGCCACAGGGCGGCCTGCTCGAGCAGGCGGGCCAGCTCGAAGTCCTTGGGTGTGATGCCGCGGGCGCTGTGCGTGCGCAGGCTGATCGTCACGCGGCCCCAGCTCACCTGCAGGTCGGGGTGGTGGTCGGCCGCTTCGGCGTAGAAGCCGATCGCGTTCACCAGCATCAGGGTCGTCGGCCAGCCGTCGGTCTTGTAGGTGCGGCGGAGCACGCTCCCGTCGTGCACCCACCCGGGCAACTCGGAGAGGCGCTGGGCGATCTCGGCTGCGGTGAGCGGCTGTTCGGCGGGCATGGGGACTGCTCCGGGCTCAGGCGATCGTTTCGCGGTACGTGGCGGACTGCCCGAAGTTCTCCTCCACCTCGAGCGCGAGCGCGGCCACGTGGCGGACGCCGGCGCGGGTCAGCTCGGCCCGCACCCGCCCCGCGAGGTACTGGGCGAGCATCTCCACCGTCGTGTTCGGGATCGGCAGCAGGACGCAGTCCCCCTGCGGGAACACGTAGCGGACCGCGCCGTCGAAAGCCACGGTGACGCGGTCGTCCGCCGCGGTCACCGTGAGCTTCGGATTCCCCGTCGGCAGCAGGACGCGGTGGTCGAGCTCTGCGGTGAGGGCGCGCAGCACGCGTTTCAGCATGGTGAAGTCGAGGACGTACCAGCCCTCGGGCTCGAGCTCGCCCTCGACCTCGAGTCCCGCGCGGTAGTTGTGCCCATGCAGGGTTTCGCAGCGGTGTCCCGGAAGGGTGATGAAGTGGGCAGCCGCGAAGACGAGGTCCTCTTTGGTGACGGTGACCGTGAACTGCCGGCGGGGCTCCATGGGGGATGGAAGATAACACGGCCGCGCGCGGCCGTTACGGCGGCGGCTCCTGGCCGGTCGCGGCACGCCAGACCTCGTCCGCGAGCCATTCCAGCCGTTGCTGGGCGTACGCCAGCTCCTCAGGATGCATGACCCTGGCGCGGCGCGCGATGTCGCGGGCATGCTCGAGCAGCTCGTCGAGCACCTCGCGCAGCGGCCGGTTCACCCGGCGCTCGGCGCGCCGCTTGGCGCTCACGCGGTCTGCGCTCCGGCGAGCCGCGACTCGGCCGCGGCAATCTCGCGGGTGGAGCTCCGGACCGCGGCGGCCAGCCCGTGGGCCGCCACCGTGGGCTCCACCATGCGCACGCCGACGTAGTAGCCGGACCGTTCCGGCAGGACCCGCCCGCTGACCGTGCGGGAACCGGCGCTCATGCCACCGGAGAGGTACCGCAGCCGGAGCCCGAGGCCGGCGATGTCCAGGTCCGGCGCCACGACGCGCCGCAGGAACGCGTCGAGCTCGCGGAGGCGACGGTACTGGGATCGGGCGTACCCGAAGTACTCCCAGGGCTCGAAGCCCGGCGCGACGGCGCGGGCGGCGGCGACGGCCAGGCCCTCGTTCACCAGCAGCTCGCGCAGCGTGGCGCGCGACCCCGTCTCCCAGTAGTCGTACGTGCCGCCAGACTCCCCAACGAGACGTCGCAGCTCCGCGCGCGAGGTCGGTGAGGTGTAGCGCACCGTGTGCGCGACCTCGTGCGCGATCCACAGGGGCAGCAGGTGCGGCGCGAGCCCGAGGCCGTGGGTCTGCGCGTTGGCGCGGCCCGTGAAATGCTCGAGGCAGACGAAGGCGACGCCACGCCCCCCGACCACCAGCTCCCCGGCATTGGCGGCTCCGACACCCACCATGAGGTAGAGGTCGACGGGACAGTCCGCCTCCAGCGCATCCAGGCTGCGCCGGAGTGCGTCCTCCGCGATCTCGGTGACGTCGACATCCTCGAGCAGGCGCCGCAGGTCGGATCGATCGGCCTGCATCGTGTCCCGAATGATCGGACCGATGTGTGGCGAGTCGAGGTCGAGCACGTAGTTGTGCCAGTAGCCGTCGAGCACCGGCCGGTGGCGGTCGAGGTAGGCCTGGTAGGCGGCGACGGGGTCGGGCGCGGCGTGCGCCGCGAAGAAGTCGGGGACAAGGTTGACGAGCATGGCGAGTGGCCGCCCCAATTTGGGAGCCCGTCCCCGGCGGGACAAGCGGGCCTCACCGCACGATGACGTCGATCGCCGCCGACTCCGTCTTGACATCCGGTGCGAGGTCCGTCACCGACAGCGTCACGCGGTAGCGGCCCCGGGCGAGCCGGCTGGGACCGATGACGATCTGCTCCGCCACGATCGCCCCGCCACGCGCCTCGCGCTCGAACTCGAGCACCACCGGCGTCCCGCCGGCGAAGAAGCGCGCGAGCGCGCCGCGCCGCGGTGTGAAGGCATACCGCACGCGATAGCGCGCCAGCCCGAGGGAATCCACGGCCAACCCATGGATCTCGGTGTACGCCGAGATCGACGCACCGGCGGGGAAGGCCAGATCCGGTGGCATGCGGGCGAGGATCGCCTCGCGGGAGTCGGACGAGTCGACGGCGCCGAGGATCAGGCTCGACAGGAGGAGTCCGCCGCGGGCGCCGCCGGGGACGACGACCGCGCCGCGGACCCGCCCCAATCGGCCGGCCGAGTCCACGTCCACGCCGATCTCGTAAGCGCCCGGGGGCACCGTCAGACGGAGGACGCCGTCCCCGGCGGCGCCCGCGGCCTGCCCGTCCGTGCCCCACAGGGCGGCGGCTGCCCGCCCGGCCCTGGTGCGTACGTAGACTGCGGTCCGGCTCCCGCTCGAGTCGGGGAAGAACGCGACCCAGGTGGGGGCGTCCAGCGGCGCCGGGAGGGCGGTCGCATCGCTGTGGAGGAGGGCGCGCGTGGCGCGGAGCTGCCGGTCCGACACGGGCTCGAACACGAAGTCCCCCGCGGGTGCACCGAACCCGAACACCCCGCCCGTGCC
>DASPFU010000179.1:0-10345 GCA_035620935.1 Gemmatimonadales bacterium | reverse complement strand
GGATCGCGCTGCCGCAGCTCCGCCAGGTCGGTCACCGCGATCTCCACCGCGTCCCCCGTCCCGCGTCCCCCCTCCCCGTACCCGCAGAAGGCGTCGTAGTCGATCAGTCTCGTGACCGTGGGGTTCGGTCCGCACACCGGGCACTCCGGGTCCTTGCGCACCGCCAGCTCGCGGAAGCGCATCGTCAGGCCGTCGACCAGCAACAGCCGTCCCACCAGGGGCTCGCCCACACCGAGTAGCAGCTTGATGGCCTCCATCCCCTGGATCGACCCGACGATGCCGGGCAGCACGCCCAGCACGCCGCCCTCGGCACAGGAGGGGACGAGCTCGGGGGGCGGCGGCTCGGCGTAGAGACAGCGGTAGCACGGGCCGCGCCGAGCGTCGAACACGGCGGCCTGGCCGTCGAACCGGAAGATGGCGCCGTAGACGTTCGGCTTGCCGAGCAGGACGCACGCATCGTTGACGAGGTAGCGCGTCGGGAAGTTGTCGCTCCCGTCCACCACCACGTCGAACCGGCCGAGCACGTCGAGTGCGTCGGCCGAGGAGAGCCGCGTGTCGAAGGTCTCGACGGCGACGTGCGGGTTGAGGTCGCGCAGGCGCGCGCGCGCGGACTCGAGCTTGGGGCGGCCCGCGGCGCCGGTCCCGTGCAGCACCTGCCGCTGGAGGTTGGAGACGTCGACGACGTCCGAATCCACGAGCCCCAGCGTGCCGACACCGGCGGCCGCGAGGTACAGGGCGGCGGGTGAGCCGAGCCCGCCCGCTCCCACGATCACCACCCGCGCGGCCTTCAGGCGGCGCTGTCCCTCGACGCCGACGTGCGGCAGCGCGAGGTGCCGGGCGTAGCGGATCAGCTCGTCGTGCGACAGCGGGGGGAGGGTCATGACCCCGGCCGCGCGGGGCGCGTCAGCCCGGCGAGCTCGCTCCCACCACCTGGAAGACGTGCGCCTCGTCCTGCAGCAGGTCGCCGAGCGTGATGCCGTCGAGGAAATGATTGATGCGCTGCTCGAGCAGCAGCCAGACGGACCGGATGGTGCAGTTCGCGCCCGGGTCGCAGCGTGCCGCGTGCACCGGATGGCAGGTGCAGTTCACTTCGAAGGTCACCTTCTCGGCGGCCTGCAGCACCTCGCGCACGGTGATCTCGGCCGGGCGCCGGGCGAGTGCGTACCCACCGCGCGCTCCGCGGACCGACGCGACGATGCCCGCCCGGCGCATGCGCAGCAGGATCTGCTCGACGTAGTCGGGGGGGAGTCGCTCCTGGGCGGCGAGCGTCCGCGCCGGCACCGGTCCTTCGCCTGCTCGTCTGGCGAGGTGGACGGCCACCAGCATGCCGTACTCGCCCCACGTGGTTACGCGCATGGGCGCAATCTGCGAGCCCGGCGGTCGGGATACTCGCAAGACAGCATGAAGAATCGTTCACATCGGCCCCCGGGATCGGGCGAGGGAGCGGCACCCGCTAGATCAGCAGCCCGACCGCGATCCCCGCGACGTTCATGCGGACGAGCCACGACCACCGCTGGGCCGTGAGGAGGCGGCGGGCCTTGTCGTACCACACCCCGGCGCCCACGGTCGCGAACAGGATCGTGCTGCCCCACAGGGTCGTGGCCAGCTCCATCCCGGCGAGCGGCCCCGGCGCCACCCAGAGGGAGCCCTTGAAGTGATGGTACAGGAAGGCGAAGAACAGGCCCCAGGCGAGCGTCAGCGCGGCGGACGCGCCGAGCATCGAACCCATCTCCCGCTCGGCCCGCTCCATGGTGCCGTACTGCTCCATGCCGCGCGTGAACACCTTGCCCCACATCACGTAGTCCGCCAGATACGCCAGCACGCCGGCGATCAGCCCCGCTGCGATCCAGCTCATCGCGCCTCCGCTGTGTCAGATCAGCCGCCGCCCACGCCCCGCACCCCGAGCTCCGTCATCGCCCGGAGATCGAGCACCTCCTCCAGCTCGTTCCCCTGGAGCAGGCCCTTCTCGATCACCAGCTGGCGGACGGTGACGTTCCTGGCGACCGCTTCCTTGGCCAGCTTCGCTGCCTCGGCATAGCCGATCTTCGGCGCGAGCGCCGTCACCAGCGCCGGGCTGCGCTCGAGCCAGTGCGCGCACTGCGCCGCGTCCGCCGCGATCCCGTCCACGCAGCGCTCCGCCAGCACCCGCGCCGCCGCGCCGAGGATGTGCATCGAGAACACGAGATTGTGCGCGACCATCGGCATCATCACGTTCAGCTCGAGCTGCCCCGCCTCCGCGGCCGCCACGATGGCGACGTCGTTGCCGATCACCTGGAAGCACACCTGATTCACCATCTCGGCGATGGACGGGTTCACCTTCCCCGGCATGATGCTGGACCCGGGCTGCACCGCGGGCAGCAGGATCTCCGCGAACCCGGTGCGCGGCCCCGACGCCAGGAGACGCAGGTCGCTCGCGATCTTGCCCAGGTCCGCGGCGCAGGTGCGCACCGCGCCGGAGAACGCCGCGACGTCGCCCAACGACTGCATCAGCTGGACCCGGTCCCCGCCCTCGCGCAGCTCGAGCCCGGTGATGCGCCGCAGATGGCCGATCATGAGCCCCGGATACCGCGGCTCCGCGTTGAGCCCGGTGCCGACCGCCGTGCCGCCGATGCCCAGGTCGCGCAGGTCGTCCGCCGCGCGGGCGAGCCGCTCGCCGTTGCGCGCCACGGTGTGTCCGTACGCCGCGAACTCCTGGCCGAGCCGGATCGGCGTCGCGTCTTGGAGGTGCGTGCGTCCCGACTTGAGGATGCCGTCGAACTCCTCGCCCTTGGCGAGCAACGCGCGGCTCAGCCGCGCCAGCGCCTCGAGCAGGGCGGGCAGTGACGCCAGTGCCGCGAGGCGGATCGCCGTCGGGATCACGTCGTTGGTCGACTGCGCCATGTTGACGTGGTCGTTCGGGTGCACCGGCTGGTAGTCGCCGCGCCGGCCGCCGAGCAGCTCGTTGGCGCGGTTGGCGAGCACCTCGTTGCAGTTCATGTTGTGCGACGTCCCGGCGCCCGCCTGATAGGGATCGACCACGAAATGGTCGCGGTGCGCGCCGCCCAGCACCTCGTCGGCGGCACGGACGATCGCGTCGGCCAGCGCCGGGGTGAGCCGACCGGTCTCGCGGTGCGTGAGCGCCGCGGCCTTCTTGATCCAGACCACGGCGTCCACGAAGGGCGCGAGGGGCCGGAGGCCGGAGATCGGGAAGTTCTGTCGGGCCCGCTCGGTCTGGATGCCGTAGAGGGCGGCCGCGGGGACCGGCAGCTCGCCCAGGGGGTCACGCTCGATGCGGGTGTCGGTCATGTGCGGCGGCGGGTCCGTGAGGGCCCCGTTGGTGGTGAGCCAGGTGTCGCCCATCGGTGGCCAATTCTATTCCGCGCGCGCGCGGAACGCGAGGGAAGGCGGCGGTCAGTCCGAGCAATCGCCCAGCGGATAGATGAACCCGCAGTTGGCGCACGGGTTCTTGCAGCCCCACGCCCGGGGGCGCACCTCGAACCCGCAGCGCAGGCACGTGGGCCGGCGGCGCGGCTCAGGAGAATCGGAACGCGCCGGTGGCGCCGGTGAGGAACGGGTTGCCCCGTCGCTCCGCACCGATGGTGGTATCGGGTCCATGGCCACTGTGCACGATGGTGTCGTCGGGCAGCACGAGCAGCTCCCGCCGGATGCTGTCCATGAGGGTGGCGAGATCGCCGCCCGGGAGATCGGCCCGGCCGATCGAGCCGGCGAACAGCGTGTCGCCGCCGAACACCACGCCGTGCCCCACGAGCGCCACGTGCCCGGGCGAGTGTCCCGGCACGTGCCGCACCGCGAACTCCAGCCCGCCGACGCGGGCCAGGTCGCCGTGCGCCCAGGCGCGGTCCGGCGCGGGCGGCGGATCGGCCCGTACCCCGAACGCGGCCGCCTGCTGCGGCACCGCGTCGTAGAGTGGCCGGTCCGCCGCGTGCAGGAACACCGGTGCGCCGGTCTCGGCCTTGATGCGTCCCACGCCCATCACGTGGTCCAGGTGCGCGTGCGTGAGCCAGACCGCCACGACCCGCGTCCCGATCTCCGCTACCTTGTGGAGGACCAGCCCCGCCTCCTCGCCGGGATCGACCACGGCGCACTCCCCCGCGGCCTCGTCCGCCACGATCCAGGTGTTCTCGAGGAACGTGCCGTTGGGGACCTGCACCACCCGCATCATGATGCGGCCGCCACGGCGGACTTCGCCGCCGCCGCCTCGCGCCGCGCCGAGAGGTACTTCTCGACCGCGATGGCGGCCGTCGTCGCATCGCCGACCGCCGTGGTGACCTGACGGGTGAGCTGGGCCCGGACGTCACCCGCGGCGAACAGCCCGTCGATCGACGTCATCATGCGATCGTCCGTGACGAAATAGCCGCCCGCGTCGTGTCGGAAGTGGCCCTCCACGATCCCCGAATTGGGCCGGAACCCGACGAACACGAACACGCCGCCGACGGGGAGCGTGGACGGCGCGCCGGTCACCGTGTCCTCCAGCACGAGCTGCTGGACGCCGCGCTCCCCCCCCGTGATCTCGGTCACCCGCTTGTTCCACGCCATCTCGATCTTCGGGTTCGCGAAGGCGCGCTGCTGGAGGATCGGCGAGGCGCGGAGCTGGTCGCGCCGGTGCACGATGTACACCTTGCTCGCGTAGCGCGTGAGGTAGTCGGCCTCTTCGACCGCCGCGTCCCCCCCGCCCACCACCGCGAGGACTTCGCCCTTGAAGAACGCCCCGTCGCACACGGCGCAGTACGACACGCCTCGTCCCGCATACTCCTGCTCGCCGGGCACACCGAGCTTCACCGGCGTGCCGCCCGCCGTGACGATCACGGCCGGCGCGCGATACACCTTGCCACCGTCGGTCGAGACCTCGAAGCCGCCGTCCGCCACCTTGCGGACCTGCTGCACGGTATCGGTCACGATCTCGGCGCCGAACTTCTGCGCGTGCGCGGTGAACTTCTGGGCCAGCTCCCAGCCCTTGATGCTCTCGAACCCGATGTAGTCCTCGACCAGGTCGGTGTTGAGCAGCTCGCCGCCCGGCGCCCCCCGCTCGATGGTGAGCGCCCGCAGCATGCCCCGGCCCGCGTACATCGCGGCGCACAGCCCGGCGGGCCCCGCGCCGACGATGATCACGTCGTAGGAATCACTGTGCACCATGCCTCCAATCTACAACAACACCGCCCAGTTCCCGACGGGAGGCTGTGGGCCGAGGGCTGTGGGCTGATCAGCCGGCAGCCAACAGCCTACTGCCCTCGTGCCACCACGATCATGTTCAGCGCCCCGTGGCAGCTCGAGATGGTACCGACCAGCACCTCGCCGCCATCCGGATCGCTTCCCGCCTCGGCCACCAGCCGATCGCCCGCCAGCACCGCGGCCACCGGGATCACCCCGACGCCGAAGGTCTGGTGCCGGCAGACGAACAGCGCGGGGCCCCGCACCGGCCGCCCCGCGGCACGCAGCCGGTCCACGAGCGCGCGCACCGCGTCCCCCATCTCCCACGTCCGCGGCGCACCGATCGCCGGACAGGTTGCGGGCTCGATGCAGTGCGTCGGGCAGATCCAGTCGGCGAACGAGACGTAGCGCGTGCCGTCCTCCACCGCGCGATCGTAGGGCGTGCCGAGTGCATCGGGCACCGGGACGACGGCGACGCCGCGGCCCGGCCAACGCGCCCGCGCCCGTCGCACCAGCCACTCGAACAGCAGGTGAGGCATGTGTGGTGACGGGACGATCACGTCACCGGCGGCCTCGGCCGGTGTGGCCGCCGAGCCCGCGAGTCGCGCGTCGAAGAACCGGCCCCACTCCGCCGTGACGAATTCGCGGCCCGGCCCCTCCCCCAGCTCCCGCCGGGCCCGGCAATCGGGATCGCGGTCCACGACGAGCACGCGCCGGTAGGCGGTCTTGCCCCGCGCCCGGGCCTTCGCGAGCTGTCCCGCGTA
Source organism: Gemmatimonadales bacterium (assembly GCA_035620935.1). Taxonomy (GTDB): domain Bacteria; phylum Gemmatimonadota; class Gemmatimonadetes; order Gemmatimonadales; family GWC2-71-9; genus SZUA-544. The sequence continues at coordinate 4,433 of DASPFU010000179.1, read as the reverse complement.
GAACGTCCCGTAGCACCCGCCGCCCACGACCACGACGTCGCGCAGCGGGGCCGGTGCCGTCATCGGACGAGGCGCCCGCCGTCCACCACCACGGTGGTCCCCGTCACGAAATCCGTCCCGGCGAGGAGGAACCGCACCGCGGCGACCACGTCGTCGGGGTGACCGAGCCGCGCGAGCGGCGTGCTCTGCGCGAAGCGCGCCTGCGTGTCCTTGTCCCAGTCCTCGGGCAGGAGGACCGGCCCCGGCGCCACCGCGTTGACGGCGATCTCGGGGGCCAGCGCCCTGGCCAGCGTCTGCGTCAGATGGACGAGGCCGGCCTTGGATACGCCGTGCGGCAGGTAGTTGGGCCACGGCTCGAAGGCCGCGACGTCCGCCAGGAACACGATCTTGCCGTGCGCCGCCCGCAGGAACGGGATGGCCCCCTGGGCGGCGAAGAACGCGCCGCGGAGATTGAGATCGAGGGTCTCGTCCCAGGTCTGCGGGGTGATCTCCTCGACGGGCTGGCGCACCATCACGGCCGCCGAGCTGACCACCACGTCGAGCCGCCCGCCCAGCATCTCGGCCGCCCGCGGCGCCAGGTCGCGGGCCACCGCGGCATCCGCCAGATCGCCGCGCAGCAGCGCCGCCCGCCGGCCGGCCGCCGCCACGGCGGCGGCGGTCTCGCCCGCCCCGGCCTCGGACCGGTGGAAGTGCACCACGACGTCACAGCCGGCGCGGGCCAGCCCGATGGCGATGGCCTGCCCCAGCCGGCGGCCCGCGCCGGTGACGAGGGCCGCCCGGCCAGCGAGCTCCATGCTACAGGTCTCCCGCCGTCACGGCGAGCACCTGACCCGTCACCGCCGCCGCGTCGTCGCTCACGAGGTAGCGCACGGCGGCCACGATCTGGTCGAGCTCGACCCAGCGCGTCTTCGCATCGGCAGCCACCTGCGCCACATTCGCCGCCGTCCGCACCATGCCCGGCGCGATCGCGTTGACGCGGATGCGATCGTCACGCAGCTCCCGCGCGAGCGCCCGGGCGAGCCCGGCGACCCCCGCCTTGGCGGCGGAGTACGACGCGAGGCGCGCCGCCGGCCGGATGGCCGCCAGCGACGCGAACAGCACGATCGCGCCGCCGCCCCGCGCCCGCAGGGCCGGCACCGCCGCCCGGGCGACCACGAACGCCGTCTTCAGGTTGGCCGCCATCTCGGCGTCGAAGGAGGCGACGTCCGTGTCCTCGATGGGGCCGTAGTTGACGAGCCCGCCCGCGAGGTGGGCCACGCAGTCGAGCCCGCCCCAGCCGGCCGTCGCGGTGACGACCGCCGCCGTGGCCGCCGCGGGGTCGGTGAGGTCAGCGGCGGCCGCCCGCGCCTCGACGCCATCGGCCGCGAGCGTCCGGGCGTGGGTGTCGAGCGCGGCGCCGTCGCGCCCCACGATCACCACGCGCGCGCCGGCGCGCCCCAGGCCGCGCGCGACCGCCAGGCCGACCTGGCCCGCGCGCCCGACGCCCGTGACGAGCGCGACCTTGCCCGCGAGCTCAGCGCCCACCGGGCTCGACCGCGGCCACGATCTCGCTCACCAGCGGCGCCCCCCGGCGCGCGAACACGATCCGGCCGTCCTGCGCGATGACGTACACGGTCCGCTGGATGCCGCGGCCGTCCTCCTTCAGCGCCTGGTACGCCCGTGCGATCGCCCGCTCGGGATCGGACAGCAGGGGAAAGTTGAACCCCATCTTCTGGACGTACCGCAGGTGGCTGTCCACGCCCGCCGGGTTCACGCCGAAGGGCTGGATGCCCGCCTGCTCGAATGCCCGCATCTCGTCGCGCACGGCGGAGAGTTGGCGGTTTCAACCGGGGGTGTCGTTGCCGGGGTAGAACACCAGCGCCACGTGGCGGTGCTCCAGCACGTCGGCCAGGGCGTACGTCCTGCCGTCCGACGCCGTGGCGGTGAACGCCGGCGCCCGGCTCCCTTCCTGCAGGGGATCGCTCATCGCGTCTTCCTCCGCTCCAGCGCCTCGAGCCATTCGACCGGGATGTCGAGGTCACCCAGGTTGGTGTGCGACGTGCCCTGGTCTTCGTCGCCGTGCCAGTCCGACCCGCCGGTGATGGCCAGGTCGAGCCGCTCGGCGATCGCGACCAGCCGCTTCTCATCACCGAGATCGTGCGAGGGATGGCGCACCTCGACACCGTCGACACCGTCGTCCTTGAGCTGGCGCACCCACGCCTCGGTGCCGTGCGGTCCCAGATGGGCGGCCACGGCCAGCCCGCCCCCGGCGTGGATGAGGCTGGTGACCTGAGCCAGCGGGGGCAGCGGTTTCTCGACGAACGCCGGGCGCCCGCGCCGCAGGAACCGGTGGAACGCCTCGCCCACCGACGCCGTGACCCCGCTCTGGACCAGCACGCGCGCCACGTGCGGGCGCCCCACCGCGCCCCCGCCGGCGACGGCCGCCACCTGCCCGGGGTCGACCGGGATCCCCAGCTGCCGGAGCCGGTCCACCATCTGCTCGCCACGCCGGCGCCGCGCCGCGCGCATCTCGACGAGATAGTCGGTGAGCGCCGCATGGTCCGGATCGAGGAAATAGCCGAGCAGGTGCAGCTCGCCCCACCCCACCTTCACGCTGAACTCGCAGCCGGTGACCACGCGGACACCGAGCCGCGCGCCCTCGGCGGCGGCTTCGGCGACGCCGGCCGTGGTGTCGTGGTCGGTGAGCGCGAAGGCGACGAGGCCCGCCTGCTGGGCGCGGCGCGCCACTTCCGCCGGGGCGAACTCGCCGTCCGAAGCGGTGGAGTGGACGTGCAGGTCAACCCACGCCGTACGAGGCCTCCGGGGCGGTCCACGCGGGCTGGGACACGCGGAACAGCTCCGCGAGCTGACGGTCCGACAGCTCGGCGAACGACGCCTCGCGGCTGCGGTGTCCCACCGGGGAGTAGCGCGTGAAGCGGCGGCGCCGCTCCGGGCCCGTCCCCTGCTGGAACATCAGGCCGAACTCGTCACTGCCGTAGAGGGTCGGTCGGCCCGAGGGGAACACCTCCCAGGCCGATCCGTCGACGGTGATGGTGCGTCGCGCCATGGTCACGCCTCCGTCGCCGCGCCGAGCGGCACTTCGTTCCACAGGTCCCACGCGTCGGGCGCGTAGGTGACCAGCGACTGGAGCTTCTTCTCGAGCTTGATCTCCTCGGGGAGGCGCGACGCCTGCGCCCGGTGCGACATCTCCGAACGGCTCTCCGAGAACTCGATGAACAGCTGCGGGTCGGCCGCGTGCCGGAACAGCCAGATGCGCTGGCCGCGCGCCTCCGCGAATTGGGTCAGCTCGCGCAGCGTGGCGAGGTACTCGGGCTCGTTGGCCGCGGGCACGCGCACGCGCGAGGCCGTCAGGACCTTGGGCATGTCACACCGCCCCTTCCGGGAACTCCTGCAGGGTCCGCTTCACGTCCGCCAGGAACCGGTCCGCGTCGGCACCGTCCACCACGCGGTGGTCGTAGGACATGGTGAGCATCCCCATGGTGCGGATGGCGATGGCGTCGGAGCCGTCGGGCTGGGTGACGACCCGGGGGCGCTTTTCGATCGTGCCGACGCCGAGGATGGCGACCTGCGGCTGGTTGATGATCGGGATGCCGGCGTAGGGCCCGAACCCGCCCGGGTTGGTGATGGTGAACGTGCCTTTCTGAATGTCGTCGGGCGACAGCTTCTTGGTGCGGGCCCGCTCGCCGAGATCATTGATCGCCCGCGCGAGGCCGAGCAGCGACAGCTCGTCGGCGTGGCGGATCACCGGGACGATCAACCCCCAGTCCAGCGCCACCGCGATGCCGATGTTGATGTCGCGCCGGTAGATCGTGCTGTCGCCCGATACGGCGGCGTTGACCACCGGGTGCCCGCGCAGGTGCTCGGCGCACGCCTTCGCGATGAACGCGAGGTAGGTCAGGTTCACGCCGCGGTCGGCGTACGCCTGCTTGTGCCGGGCGCGCAGGCCCGCGATGCGCGTGTAGTCGATCTCGAAGAAGCTGGCCACGTGGGCCGACACCCGCTTCGACTGGATCATGTGGTCGGCGGTGATGCGGCGGATCTTGGACCACGGCTCGACGCGGTCGCCGGGCCAGGGCTCGGTCACCGGATGCTCGACCGCGGCGGCCCCCACGGGAGCCGGGAGCCGGGAGCCGGGAGCCGGCGCCCCCGCGGGGGGAGCCGGCGTCGTCGCGCCGCTCTCGATGAATCCCAGGATGTCCTTCTTGGTCACCCGGCCGGCGAGCCCCGTGCCGGGGATCGCGCCGATGTCCACCTGGTGCTCCGCCGCGATGCGGCGCACCAGTGGAGTGGAGCGCGCGCGGAGGCGCTCTTCCGCCGTCTCGGCACCGTCGCCCTTCGGGGTCGGGACGGGGGACGCGGGACGGGGGGCGGGCGCGAGTGGGACGGACGCCGCGGGCGCGACCGACGGCGTGGGCGCCGGGGTCGGTGCCGGT
>DASPFU010000178.1:0-5716 GCA_035620935.1 Gemmatimonadales bacterium | reverse complement strand
GGACACCGCCGGCCAGGACGTACCCGACGCTCAGCAGGAACCCGAGCCCCACGACCTCGCGGCGGCCCATGAACACGCCGAACACGTAACCCCACGACAGCCCGCACAACGTGAGGAACCCGACTCCCGACGTCACGATGTCGGTTATCCCCTGGGGGAGGATCTTGGTGGGGTCGATCAGGTTCAGGCCGCCGGCGAACGCGCAGAACAGGCCGATCACCGTATGGCTCGCGAGGTGCGCGGCGAGCGGCAGGGGCACCGTGTCGTAGCCGGAGGTCGTGGTCGTCTGGCTCATGGCGTTAAAATAGACGCCGGGCCCGCACGACGGCAACACGGGGGCGACGGGGGAACAGGAGACGCGCCGGTGCGTGTGACACGGACCTACCTGGAGCTGACGAGTGCCGCGGCTTTCCGGCCGGCGTTCGGGGCCTTTCCCGACGTCACGGTCGAGCGCATCTCCGACCCGACCCCCGCGCTCTACCGGCACTGCTACCGGACGGTGGGGGCCGCGTGGCGGTGGCGCGACCGCTGGGACTGGACGGACGGTGAGATCGCGCGGCACCTCGCGCGACCGGAGATCACCCTGCACCTCGCGCGCGGCACCGACGACCTGCTGGGCTGGTACGAGTTGCGCCGTGTACCCGCCGACGACTCGGTGGAGATCGCCTACTTCGGGCTCTTCCCGGCGGCCATCGGGCAGGGCCTGGGCAAGCACCTGCTGTCGTGCGCGGTCCAGGACGCCTGGGCCGCCGGCGCGCGCCGCGTCTGGCTCCACACCTGCACGCTCGACCACCCCGCGGCGGTGCCCAACTACGTGGCCCGGGGCTTCGTGCCTTATTTCACCGAGGACTACGAGGTAGATTCTCCCTCATGATCAAGATCGAAGTCACGCGGCGCAAGCTGCTCCTGTGGGTGGGCGGCGCGGTCGGGCTCGTCGTCCTGCTGCTGGCGGCGTACACCTTCGTGGCGCTCACCTGGACGTATTCGCACGGCGAGCGGGCCGGATACGTGCAGAAGTTCTCGCAGCGGGGCTGGCTCTGCAAGACGTGGGAAGGCGAGCTGGCGATGGTGAACGTCCCAGGGGCGATGCAGGAGCGCTTCGAGTTCACGGTCCGTGATGATCTGATCGCGCAGCACCTCCTCAGCTCCATGGGCAAGCGGGTGAGCATCGCCTACGACCAGCACAAGGGCATCCCGACGACGTGCTTCGGCGAGACCGAGTACTTCGTCACGGCGGTCAAGGTCCTCGAGTGAGCCGCGACTCGTTCGGCGCGCGCGCGACCCTGACGGTGGGCGGCCGGCCGTTCGACATCCACCGGCTCGACGCCCTCGAGCGGCGCGGTTTCACCGTCAGCCGGCTCCCGTTCTCCCTCCGCATCCTGCTCGAGAACCTGCTGCGCCGCGAGGACGGACAGTCGGTCCGGGCGGACGAGATCGAGGCGCTCGCGCGCTGGGATGCGGCCGCCGAGCCCGAGCGCGAGATCGCCTTCATGCCGGCGCGCGTCCTGATGCAGGACTTCACCGGCGTGCCCGCGGTCGTGGACTTCGCCGCCATGCGCGACGCGATGGCCGCCATGGGCGGAGACCCGCGGCGGGTCAATCCGCTCCTCCCGGCGGATCTCGTCATCGATCACTCGGTGATCGTCGACGAGTTCGGCTCCGCCGGCGCTTTCCAGGTGAATGCCCAGCTCGAGTTCGAGCGCAACCGCGAGCGGTACGCCCTCCTCCGGTGGGCCCAGCAGACCTTCGACGGGTTCCGCGTCGTCCCGCCCGACACCGGAATAGTGCATCAGGTCAACCTCGAGTACCTGGCGCAGGTCGTGTTCACCGGACGCGGCAGGGTGCCGACCGCCTACCCCGACACGCTCGTCGGCACGGACTCCCACACCACGATGATCAACGGCCTCGGCGTGCTCGGGTGGGGGGTGGGCGGGATCGAGGCCGAGGCGGCGATGCTGGGCCAGCCGGTCTCGATGCTGATCCCACAGGTCGTCGGTTTCCGGCTCACCGGCCGGCTGTCCGAGGGGGCGACGGCGACCGATCTCGTGCTCACCGTCACCCAGATGCTGCGGCAGAAGGGCGTCGTGGGCAAGTTCGTCGAGTTCTTCGGTCCGGGCGTCGGCAGTCTGCCGCTCGCCGATCGCGCCACGATCGCCAACATGGCGCCCGAGTACGGCGCGACCTGCGGCATCTTCCCGGTGGACGACGAGACGCTGCGCTACCTCAAGCTCACCGGCCGGCCAGCCGAGCAGGTGCTGCTGGTCGAGGCCTACATGAAGGAACAGGGGCTGTTCCACAGCGCCGCCTCGCCCGAGGCCGACTACACCACCACGTTGGCGCTCGAACTCGGCACGGTGGAGCCCAGCCTCGCGGGGCCGCGGCGACCCCAGGATCGCGTGGCGCTGAGCCGCGTCGCGGCGACGTTCGAGGCCGCCCTGCCCTCCCTCGTGAAGCCCGCGGCGCCGGTGGCGAATGCGGGCGCCCAGCGGTGGGAGTCGGAAGGCGGCGGTGCGGCCGTCGCGGCGTCCGCGGGCCCCCGCACGCACGTGGACCTGACCGTCGACGGCCAGCCCTGTCAGCTGCGTCACGGGTCCGTCGTGATCGCCGCGATCACCAGCTGCACCAACACTTCGAACCCATCGGTGATGGTCGCGGCCGGCCTGCTCGCCCGCAAGGCGGTGGAACGAGGACTCCGCTCGCAGCCGTGGGTCAAGACGAGCCTCGCCCCCGGGTCCAAGGTGGTGACCGCGTACCTCACCCAGGCCGGGCTCCTGCCGTTCCTCGAGCAGTTGCGATTCCACGTGGTGGGCTACGGGTGCACGACCTGTATCGGCAATTCCGGCCCGCTCCCCGAGCCCGTCTCGGCTGCGATCGCGGAGGCGGACCTCGTGACCTGTGCCGTGCTTTCGGGCAACCGCAACTTCGAGGGTCGCGTCCAGCAGGAGGTCCGCGCCAACTACCTCGCGTCGCCGCCGCTCGTGGTCGCGTATGCGCTCGCCGGCCGGATCGACATCGACTTCCAGCGGGACCCTATCGGGACCGGGGGCGACGGCCGGCCCGTATTCCTGCGAGACCTCTGGCCGTCCGCCCGGGAAGTCGATGACGTGGTGCGGAACGCGATCCGGACCGGGATGTTCACGAAGTCCTATGGCGAGGTCTTCGCGGGCGACGAGCGCTGGACCGGCCTGCCGGTGCCCGAGGGCGACACCTTCGCCTGGGACCCGTCGTCCACGTACATCCGCCGCGCGCCGTACTTCGACGGGATGCCCGCGGAGCCGGGGCCCATCCAGGATGTCATCGGCGCCCGGGTGCTCTGCCTCCTGGGCGACAGCATCACCACCGACCACATCTCCCCGGCCGGCTCCATCCGCAAGACGAGCCCGGCGGGGCAGTACCTCGTCGCGCACGGCGTCGAGCCGAAGGACTTCAATCAGTACGGCACGCGACGCGGCAACCACGAGGTGATGGTGCGCGGCACCTTCGCCAACGTCCGGCTCAAGAACCGCCTCGCCCCGGACACCGAAGGCCCCCACACCGTCCACCTCCCCGACGGCGCGCCGATGACGATCTTCGATGCGTCCGCGCAGTATGCCAGCGAGGGCGTGCCGCTCATCGTCCTGGCCGGGAAGGAGTACGGCGCGGGCTCATCGCGGGACTGGGCCGCCAAGGGTCCGCGCCTGCTGGGCGTCCGCGCGGTGATCGCGCAGAGCTACGAGCGCATCCACCGGTCGAACCTGGTCGGGATGGGTATCCTGCCGCTGCAGTTCCGCCCGGGCGAGACGCCGGACAGCCTCGGCCTCAGCGGGCGCGAGCGCTACGACTTCGGCGGGCTCGCCGGGATCCTGGTCGACGGTTTCCCGCAGGGCCGTGAGCTCACCGTGCGCGCCCTCGGTGACGACGATACGACCACGGTGTTCTGGGTGACGGTGCGCATCGACACGCCGCAGGAGCTGCAGTACTACCGGCACGGCGGGATCCTGGAGTACGTGCTGCGACAGCTGCGCGCCGGCGCGTGACGCGCTCGGCCGCCGGGTTCGATCTCACGCCCCTCGCGCCGGCGGAGCGCGATCGGCTGGCCCAGCGCCTCACCGCCGACGAGCGCCACGTCCTGCTCGACCACGGGACGGAACGTCCGTTCTGCGGCACCCTGCTTCACCAGAAGGAAGCAGGCGTCTACGCATGCCGGCTCTGCGGCCTCCCGCTGTTCCGCTCCGGCGCCAAGTTCGAGTCCGGCACCGGGTGGCCCAGCTTCTTCGAGCCCTACGACCCCGACCACATCGCCTCCGTGCGCGATATGAGCCTCGGGATGGAGCGGGTCGAGATCCGATGCCGGCGGTGCGACGGGCACCTGGGCCACGTGTTCCCGGACGGACCGCCGCCCACGGGCCAGCGCTACTGCCTCAACTCCGCCGCCCTCGAGTTCGTGGCCGAACCAGGCGCCCGGTGATCACCCGGCGGCGTCACGCGCCAGCCGGATGCCGCTGAACTGCCAGCGCGCATCGGGTGGGAAGAAGTTGCGGTAGGTCGCCCGGATGTGGCCGCGCGGCGTGGCGCACGACCCGCCGCGCAGCACCATCTGCCCGCTCATGAACTTCGCGTTGTACTCCCCGATCGCCCCGGTCGGCGGCCGGTAGCCGGGATACGGCAGGTAGGCGCTCTGCGTCCACACCCACACGTCTCCGTACATCGGCGCGGGATCGGCCGTGGCGTCCACGGGCGCCGGATGGCAGCGCCCGCTCTCGAGGAACGTGCCCGCCACGGGCCGCTCCGCCGCGGTCACCTCCCACTCCGCCTCGGACGGCAGGCGCGCGCCGGCCCAGCGCGCGTACGCGTCGGCCTCGTAGTAGCTCACGTGACAGACCGGCTCGGCGGGATCGAGCGGCTTGAGCCCGCCGAGGGTGAACCCCCGCCGCTCCCCGCCCTCCTCGACCCAGTACAACGGCGCCTCCCACCCCCGCTCCTGCACGGTGCGCCATCCATCCGACAGCCACAGTTCCGGCCGCCGATACCCCCCGTCCGCGACGAAGTCCAGGTACTCGCCCACCGTCACGGGCCGCCGGGCCAGGTCGAAGCCCTGCAGGAACACCTTGTGGCGCGGGCCCTCGTTGTCGAACGCGAACGCGCGGCCAGCGTGGCCGATCTCGCAGATCCCCTCGGGGCTGGACTGCCAGTCCATGGTGCGGGCCCGTGTCCCAGTGGGCGCCGCGGCAACGTCCCGGTATGCCGGCCACGTCGGGTTGTGGGCCAGCAGGTGCTTCACGTCGGTCAGGATGAGCTCCTGGTGCTGCTCCTCGTGGTTGAGTCCCAGCTCCACCACGGCCGCAGGGACGTCGGCGCGCAACGGAGCGCGGCCCGTCAGGAGGTCCGTCATCGCGCGGTCGACGTGCGCGCGGTACTCCCCGACGGCGACGACACCCGGCCGGGTCACGAGACCGCGGTGCGGGCGGAAGTACTGGGGGCCGACCGCGTTGTAGTAGGAGTTGAACAGGTAGGCGTACCGCTCGTCGAGCGGCCGATAGGCCGCGTGACAGGGCCGCAGCACGAACGTCTCGAAGAACCAGGTCGTGTGCGCGCGATGCCATTTCGCGGGGCTCGCGTCCGGCATGGACTGGGCCGTCTGGTCCTCGGCGGACAGCGGTGCGCACAGCCATTCGGTGCGTTCCCGCACCTCCCGGTACCGACGGGCCAGCCCGTCGAGGGAGGGCCTCGTCTCCAC
>DASPFU010000177.1:0-17425 GCA_035620935.1 Gemmatimonadales bacterium | reverse complement strand
CGTCCGGGCGATGTCCAGGATGTCATCGAACCGGTCGTACAGCGGATTCTGCCGGTCGTGCGCGGCCATCCAGTACGCCAGGAGCGACCCGCCGCGCGAGACGATCCCCGTGACCCGCCGCAGGGCGTACGGCACGTGCTCGCGGAGGATGCCGCAGTGCACCGTGACGTAGTCGACGCCCTGTTTCGCCTGATGCTCGATCACCCCGAGCAGATCGTCGGCGGTGAGGTCCTCGACCCGCGGGACGCGCTCCACCGCCTGGTAGATCGGGACAGTCCCGATCGGCACGGGGGACGCGGCGAGGATCGCCTGGCGGATCCCGTCGATGTTGCCGCCGGTCGAGAGGTCCATCACCGTGTCCGCGCCCCAGTGCACGGCATGGTGCAGCTTCTCGAGCTCGCCGTCGATGTCGGAATCGACCGCGGAGTTGCCGATGTTCGCGTTGATCTTGACCGCTGCGACCGCCCCGATCCCCATCGGATCGAGCCGCTGCGCGAGATGGTGGACGTTGGCGGGGATGACGAGGCGTCCGCGGGCGACTTCGTCGCGTACCAGGTCCGCGGGCAGGCCCTCCCGCTCGGCGACGCGGTGCATCTGGGGGGTCACCACGCCCTGACGGGCGTGGTGCATCTGCGTGCGGACGGTCATGGAGACTCCCTTCGCCGGCATTATCCGGATCAGGTGGTGAGGGTCTGCTCTCAGCCCGCCGTACCGCTGGCGGGCACCCCTGTCATTGGCGAATGTACACCCGCGGCCGTCCCCACACCACGACCCCCCGGAGCGATCCATGACACGCCTGCTGCTGCCCGCCGTGCTGCTCGCGCTCGTCCCCGCCGGTGCACCCGCGCAGGTCCCGGCCCCCGACTCCGCCATCCTGGCCACCGTGACACGGCTCTTCGACGCGATGCGCGCGCGCGATACCGTCGCGCTCCGTGCCGTGTTCGACTCCGGCGCCAGGCTCGTCTCGGCGGGGATGACGCGCGACAGCTCACCCGCGCTGCGCGTGACGACGATCGACGAGTTCGTCCGGGCCATCGGTGGTCTCGCGATCGTACCGGACGAGCGGATCTTCGAGCCCGAGGTGCGGCAGGACGGCGGCCTCGCGACGGTGTGGACGCGGTATGCGTTCTACGCCGGCGAGCAGTTCTCGCATTGCGGCGTGGACGCGATCCAGCTGGGGCGCACCGCCGCCGGATGGCGCATCGTGGCGCTGGCGGATACGCGGCGGCGGGAGGGGTGCAACTGATAGCTGTGGGCTGTAGGCTGATGGCTGTGGGCTGAAACCGCCACCAGCCCACAGCCCACAGCCCACAGCCTGCAGCCTACAGCCTACAGCCTACAGCCTACAGCCCACAGCTATCGGAACAACACCTCGAACGGGCCGATGCTCCCCCGGTCGACGACGAGGTGCTGGTAGCCCGTCTGCGGGCCGCCCGTCCGCACGAAATCCTCCCCGGGCCCGGCCGACTTCACGTCGGCGCGGTAGCGCTCGTGCAGGTACTGGGACAGCTCCAGCGCCGTGATCTCGCGGTCGCCGTCCGCGTCGGCCAGCCGTTCCCCCACCGCCTCGAGGATGAACTGCGCCAGATAGCCGCCCGCGCGGAACTTCACCGCCACCCCCGACGTCACGTCCTCCTCCGACGAGAACAACCCCATCCGCCCGGGCGCGGAGATCACGTCCTTGGAGAACCCGCCCGAGAAGCACGCGTCGAGGATGAGCAATGACGCGCGCGCCCGGACCGTCGAGAGCCACTGATTCATGTCGTCGTCGGTCAGGTCGGCGTCGTAGAAGGCGAGCGTCTCGTCCTGGTTGTCCGGGTCCGAGGACTGGAACGCGCCGCTGCGCGGCACGCGGCCACCGTGGCCCGAATAGAAGAACACGAACATGTCGTTGGGGCCGGCCCGTCCGGCGATGTCCTGCACCGCCCGCCGGATGTTCGCCAGCGTGGCCTGCTGGTCGGTCAGGATGATCCCGTCCGACTCCCGCATCGCGGCGCCGCGCACCATCGCCTGATGGGCCCGGGTGGCGTCCTGGGCCGTGAACATCAGGTTGCTGGCGCGGCCGCCGTAGTTCGAGATGCCCACGAACACGCCGTACACGCGCCCGGCCCCGCCCGCGGCCGGCGGCGGCGCGGGCCGCGCGGCGACGGCAGCGTTGCCGCCCGCGCGCCGCAGGGTGAGGCGGTAGCTGCCGGTCTGGTCCGCCGCATACGACGTGGCCATCACCCGGTAGCGCCCGCTCGCGCGCAGCGTGAGCTCGACCCGCGACAGGTCCTGCCGCCCGTCCGCGTCGTCGTTGTCGATCTGCTCGCCCTCCGGCGGGATCAGCGCCAGGTACGGATCGAACTCGGTCGAGGCCAGCTCGATGACCACGGCCTCACCCGCCTGACCGTCGAACGTATAGAGGTCACGATACTCGCCGCTGTCGAGGCGGCGGTCATCGTTCGCGAGGTGCCCTGCACGGGTCTCGCCCACCGTGATCGCCTCCACGTCCCCCGACGAGCGGTTGGGCGACCCGGCCGCGGTCTGCGCCACGCCCCCCTGGGTCGCGCCGAGGGTCAGCTCGTAGGCGCCGGTCTCGCCGCGCTGATAGGAGGTCACCGCCACGGTGTAGGTCCCGGGCTCGGTGATGTCGGTCTCGATCACGCTGTGCCTCGGCTTGCCCTCGACGTCGTCGTTCTCGAGCCGCTCACCCCGGGGCGGGATCATGATGAGATACGTGTCGAAGTCCTGAGACACGACGTCGATGGTGAGGCGCTGCCCGGGCGAGGCCTCGATTCGATGGATGTCCACGAACTCGCCGGAGCGCAGGGTGTCGTCGCCGGCGGCCAGACGGCCCCGCTCCACTCGGGAGCCCGCGGCGGCAGCGGCCGCGACCGCGGCGGCGCCCGTGCCGCCGCCCATGTCGATGCGGAGATCGTAGGCGCCCGTCTCACCGCTCTTGTACGACGTCACGATCACCCGGTAGGTACCGTCCAGCGGCAGCTCGAGCGACACGAGCGAACGGTGCGCGTCTCCCTCGTGATCATCGTTGTCGGTCTGGTCGCCCTGCGGCGGCCGGACGATCAGGTACGGGTCGAACTCGCTCGATCGGAGATCCACCGTGACACGCTGGCCGCGGCGTCCGTCGAACGAGTACTCGTCGGCGTATTCGCCGCTCGACAGCGTGCGGTCGCCCGACGCCAGCCGGCCGCTCTCCACCCGGGGGCCGCCCGCGGCCGCGGGCGCTGCCGCGACGCCGACTCCGCCGCCTTCGATGCGCAACTCGTAGGAGCCGGTCTCGTCCTTCTTGTACGACGTGACCACGACCTTGTACGTACCGGTCTCCTCGAGCGTGAGCTCGAGCCGGGAGTGACTGCTCGAGCCCTCGAAGTCGTCATTCTCCTTCTGGTCCTCCGAGGGAGCGATGACGATGAGGTAGGGGTCGAACCCCGTGGCTCGCAGGTCGAACACCATGCGCTGACCCGCGCGCCCCTCGAACGTGTATCGGTCGTAGTACTCGCCGCTGCGCAGCTGCGAGTCGCCGCCGCCGAGCGAGCCGCGATGGACGACGGGACTGCCCTGCGCGGCCAGCAGTGACGGGAATGCGAACATGACGGCGAGCGCGCGTCGCAACGAGACGCACATGGCGTGCCTCCTTTGGGATGTCAGACGAACTGTCGGGGGGTGGGCTGGCCGTATCGCTCCGCCGGCGGATGGTGCTGCTCCCACTCCGCGCGGTACGCGAAGGGATCGAGGCCGGTCGCCCGATCGAGCGCCAGAATTCCGTCGAGGTGGTCGATCTCGTGCTGGACCAGCTCGGCCATCGGGCCCTGCACCTCGATTACGCGCTCCTTGCCCCGCATGTCGAGATACCGCACGGCCACCTGGTGGGCGCGGGTCACGCGCACGAGCAGATCCGGGAAACAGAAACAGTCGTCCCACACCGTGAAATCGTCCGGGCCGACGTCCACGATCTCGGGGTTCAGCATGGTGGTCCGCTTGCGGTCCGGATCGATGAGAATCACCCGGACGGGGGCGCCGATCTGCGTGGCGGCGATTGCACGACCCATGCCGTGGCGCTTGCGCGCCGCTCGCAGCGAGTCGCGCAGGTCGTCCGCGATGAGGCGGGTCGCCGGCGAGATCGGAGCCTGCACGGGCTGCGCCCGCACCCGGAGGGCCGGGTCGCCGAGGAGTCGTATGCGCCGAGAGGCCACGGCACAAATGTGGGGATTTGCCGAAGCGCCGCAACTCGAGCTAGGATGATGAAGCTATGGCCGTCGCGGGTGTCATCCTGGCAGGTGGGCGCTCGGCGCGCATGGGGTCGCCCAAGGCCCTGCTGGATTATCGCGGGGCCCCGTTCGTCGTGCGCATCCTCGAGGTGCTCGAGGTCCTCGAGCTCCGGCCCCGGGTCGTGGTCGTCGGTCCGGCGGGCAGTGGCGTCCGCCACGCCCTCGCGGGGCGCGATTGCGTGGTGGTCGACAGCCCGGACGTGGACGGCGGGCCGATCGCCTCGCTGCGGGCCGCGCTCCAGGTCCTGGGCCCCGTTCAGCCCGCCGGCGTCTTGGCCTGGCCTGTCGACCTGCCCCACGTCCGCCTCACGACCGTCGAGCGCCTGCTCGACACCCACCGCCAGGACCGCCCGGCCGTGGTCGCGCCGGCCTTCGGCGACCGCCGGGGTCACCCGGTGCTGTGGGACGCATCCATGTTCGAGGAGCTGCGGTCCAACGCGGCCGCGACCCGCGACGGGGCCCGGGCCGTGCTCCGGGCGCACCCTGCCGCCGTGCGCACCGTGGCGGTGGACGACCCGGCCGTGGTCGATTCGCTCAATACGCCGGAGGACTACCAGCGACTGGTGCGCAGCGTCAATCGGGATATCTACTAACGTGCTGGCCTCCTAAGGTGTTACAATTAAATAACTTATATTAATGCAGATTTCCTGAGTTTTAGTTGACAATGTCCCCGCGCGGCTCTAGAATGCCGTGCATGACCGCGCGCGAGACGGTGCCGCTCACCCCGCACAAGGGCCTGCGCGGCGAGATCCTGGTCGAGCTGAAGCGCTCCCAGCCGCTGACGGCCCGGGACTTGGCCGACCGCCTGGGCGTTTCCCCCAACGCCATCCGCCACCACTTGAAGGAGCTCGAGGCGGAGCGCCTGGTGGTCTATGGCCGCGAGCAGCGGGGCGTGGGCGCGCCGACGTTCGCATTCCGCCTGTCGGCGGTGGGCGAAGCGCGGTTCCCCAAGCGATACGAACAGGCGCTCACCGACATGCTCGAGCGCGTGGCCGAGAGCCAGGGCCGGTCGGCAACGGTGGCGATGCTGGAGGGGGAGTTCGCCCAGCTCACCCGGCGCGTTGAGGCCGCCATCGAGCACGCAGCGCCGGCCGAGCGGGTCGCGGCCGTGGCGCAGGCCCTCTCGGAGGCCGGGTACATGGCCGAGTGGGACGAGCGCGAGGGGCGATTCCGCCTGTCCGAGCATAATTGCGCGCTGCGGGCCGTGGCGGAGCGGTTCCCCGAGATCTGTGCCGCCGAGGAGAAGTTCCTGCAGCGAGTGCTGGCCGCGTCGGTCGAGCGGCGGCAGCACATCGTCAGCGGCTGCAACACCTGCGAGTACGCCATCACCTTCGACCCACCGCCGCCCCGGCCCGACGCGGGAGGACCCGCATGACGTCCATTGAAGCCCAGGTCCTCCAGCCGTACAAGTACGGCTTCGAGACCAACATCGAATCCGAGATCGTCCCGCCCGGTCTCAACGAGGACGTCATCCGGCTCATCTCGACCAAGAAGGGCGAGCCGGAGTGGATGCTCGAGGGGCGGCTCAAGGCGTACCGCCAGTGGGTGCGGATGACCGAGCCGCACTGGGCGAACGTGCGGTACGGGCCCATCGATTACCAGGCGATCAGCTACTACGCGGCGCCCAAGCGGGGACCGGAGCTGAAGAGCCTGTCCGAAGTCGACCCCAAGCTGGTCGAGACGTTCGAGAAGCTCGGCATCCCGATCGAGGAGCAGAAGCGGCTCGCGGGCGTCGCCGTGGACGCGGTGTTCGATTCGGTGTCGGTCGCGACCACGTTCCGGGCGGAGCTGGCGAAGTCCGGGGTGATCTTCTGTCCGATCTCCGAGGCGATCCGCGAGCACCCGGACCTGGTGCGCGAGTACCTGGGCTCCGTGGTGCCGGCCAACGACAACTTCTTCGCGGCGCTGAACTCGGCCGTTTTCACCGACGGATCGTTCGTCTACGTCCCCAAGGGCGTCCGCTGCCCGCTCGAGCTGTCGACGTACTTCCGGATCAATGCGCGGGCGACGGGCCAGTTCGAGCGCACCCTGATCATCGCGGACGCGGGGAGCTATGTGAGCTACCTCGAGGGTTGCTCGGCGCCGACGCGCGACGAGAACCAGTTGCATGCCGCGGTCGTCGAGCTCGTGGCCCACGACGATGCGACGATCAAGTACTCCACCATCCAGAACTGGTACCCGGGGGACGAAGCGGGTCGCGGCGGCATCTACAACTTCGTCACGAAGCGCGGCAAGTGCGCCGGCCGCCGGTCGAAGATCTCGTGGACCCAGGTCGAGACCGGCTCGGCCATCACCTGGAAGTACCCTGGGTGCATCCTGCAGGGGGACGATTCCATCGGGGAGTTCTACTCGGTGGCCGTCACCAGCCAGCGCCAGCAGGCCGACACCGGCACCAAGATGATCCACCTGGGCCGGAATACCCGCTCGACGATCGTGTCGAAGGGCATCTCCGCGGGCCAGGGGCAGAACACCTACCGTGGTCTCGTCAAGATCCTCAAGGGCGCGGACGGCGCACGCAACTACTCGCAGTGCGATTCGATGCTCATTGGAGATCGGTGTGGCGCCCACACCTTCCCCTACATCGACGTGCGCAACAGCACGGCGACCATGGAGCACGAGGCCTCGACGTCGAAGATCGGCGAAGACCAGATCTTCTACCTGCGCCAGCGCGGGCTGTCGGCCGAGGATGCGGTGTCGCTGATCGTGAACGGGTTCTGCAAGGAAGTGTTCCGCGAGCTGCCGATGGAGTTCGCCGTCGAGGCGCAGCGGTTGCTCGGCATCTCGCTCGAAGGGAGTGTGGGTTGATGTCGGACGCACCGATGCTCGCAATCCGCGATCTCCACGTCGCCATCAACGGGACGGAGATCCTGCGCGGCGTGGACCTCACCATGGACCGCGGGACCGTGCACGCCATCATGGGTCCCAACGGCTCGGGGAAGAGCACGCTCGCCCAGGTGCTGGCCGGCCATCCCGCCTACCAGGTGACGGCGGGCAGCGTCCGCTACGAGGGCCGGGACCTCCTCGACCTCGACCCGGAGGAGCGAGCGCGGGAAGGCGTGTTCCTCGCGTTCCAGTACCCGGTCGAGGTGCGCGGTATCACCAACTCCTACTTCCTCCGCTCGGCGGTCAACGCGATCCGCAAGCACCGCGGCGAGCCGGAGCTCGACGCCATGGACTTTCTCCAGGTGCTCGAGGACAAGCTCACGGCGATCGGGTGGGACGACAGCTTCCTCAACCGACCCGTCAACGAGGGGTTCTCGGGCGGCGAGAAGAAGCGCAACGAGATCCTGCAGCTCGCCGTGCTCGAGCCGAAGCTCGCCATCCTCGACGAGACCGACTCGGGGCTCGACATCGATGCGCTCAAGACGGTGGCTGGCGCAGTGAACAAGCTGCGTCGCCCCGATCGCGCGTTCCTGGTGGTGACCCACTACCAGCGGCTGCTCGACTACATCACGCCGGACTTCGTGCACGTCCTCGCCGACGGCCGAATGGTGCGCTCCGGCGGGCCGGAGCTGGCGCACGAGCTCGAGGCCAAGGGGTACGACTGGCTTCGTGATGGCGCGGTGGTGGCGTGATGG
This sequence comes from Gemmatimonadales bacterium, assembly GCA_035620935.1. Classification (GTDB taxonomy): domain Bacteria; phylum Gemmatimonadota; class Gemmatimonadetes; order Gemmatimonadales; family GWC2-71-9; genus SZUA-544. The sequence continues at coordinate 9,576 of DASPFU010000177.1, read as the reverse complement.
TGGCGACTGAGACCGCCCCGCCCGTGACGGCCGGGCCCGTCGACCGGTACCGCGAGGCTCAGCGGCGCTTCGCGGCGAACGGCGGCGCGACGGCGCCCGCCTGGCTGCGCGACTTGCGCGCCGCGGCCATCGCGCGGTTCGAGACGCTCGGATTCCCGACCACCCGGCAGGAGGCGTGGCGCTTCACCAGCGTTGCCCCGATCGCCGAGACGCCGTTCGCCCTGTCCGACGCCCCGGCCGCCCGGGCCCCGTCGCTCGCCGATCTCGAGCCGTTCCTGCTCGGAGACGCGGCTCCCCACCGGCTCGTGTTCGTGAACGGGGCCTTCTCTCCGACACTCTCCCGGGTGGAAGGGTTCCCGGCGGGGGTCCGGGTCGAGAGCCTCGGAGCGGCCCTCGGGCGCGACCCCGAGCTCGTGCGCCGGCACCTCGGCACGGTGGCCGGCTTCGCCGACCATTCGTTCCGCGCCCTCAACACGGCGTTCCTCGCCGAAGGCGCGTTCGTGCACGTGCCGCCACGCGTCGCGCTGACGGAGCCGGTACAGGTGCTGTTCGTCACCGTCCCGGGGACGAACCCGGCCGCGACGCACCCGCGTACGCTGATCGTCGTGGATCGGGAAGCGAGCGCCGCGATCGTGGAGACCTACGCGGGGCTGGGTGAAGGCGTGTACTGGACCAATGCGGTCAGCGAGATCGTCGTGGGCGACGGCGCGCGCGTGGACTACCACCGCGTGCAGCGCGAGACCGAGCAGGGATACCACGTCGCGTCGACCCAGTGCCACCAGGGCCGGGACAGCCGCCTGACGGTGCATGCGGTGGCGTTCGGCGGGGCGCTCGCGCGGCATGATCTCCTCGTGGCGCTCGACGGCGCCGGGGCGTACGGCGTGCTCAACGGACTGTACCTGCTGCGGGGCCGCCAGCACGTGGACCACCACACGGTGATCGACCACCGCCAGCCACACTGTGAGAGCCACGAGTACTTCAACGGCGTGCTGGACGGCACGTCGCGCAGCGTGTTCACGGGGCGTATCGTGGTGCGGCCCGGCGCGCAACGCACCGATTCCAAGCAGACCAACAACAACCTGCTCCTCTCGGCCGACGCCCACGCCGACAGCCAGCCGCAGCTCGAGATCTATGCCGACGACGTGAAGTGCACCCACGGCTCCACGACCGGCCCGCTCGACGAGCGCCAGCTCTTCTACCTGAACAGCCGGGGGCTGGACGCGGGCGAAGCCCGCCGCCTGCTGACGTACGGGTTCGCCGCCGAGATCATCGGGCGGATGGAGGTCGCGCCGCTGCGCGAGCGGCTGGATCGCATCGTGCGGGAACGCGTCTGGGGCGGATGACCGACCTGACCGAGCTGTACCAGGAGATCATCGTCGAGCACAGCCGATCGCCGCGCAACTTCCGTCCGGTCCCCGGCGCCAATCGCGCCGCCGAAGGCGCCAACCCGCTGTGCGGCGACCAGATCACCCTGCAGGTACGTGTCGAGGACGACCGCATCGCCGACGTGGGGTTCCAGGGGAGCGGCTGTGCCATCTCGAAGGCGGCCGCGTCGCTCATGACCGGCGCCGTGCTCGGCAAGACGACGGCCGAAGCCGAAGGGCTGTTCCGCCGCGTGCAGGCGATGGTGACCAGCCGCCCGGACGCGCCAGCCGACACCGCGGGGCTCGGCAAGCTCGCCGCCCTGGCGGGCGTGCGGGCGTTCCCGGCGCGGGTGAAATGCGCCAGCCTCGCGTGGCACACCCTGCACGCCGCCCTCGAGGGCCGCCCGACCCCGGTCTCGACCGAGTCACCGAGCGACTGACCATGACTCTGGACGCCGCGCGCCTGCGCGAGGACTTCCCCCTGCTCCACCCCGCCCCCGACGGGACGCGGCTCGTCTACCTCGACAGCGCTGCGACCAGCCAGAAGCCGCGGGCCGTACTCGACGCCATCCGGCGCTACTACGAGACGACCAACGCCAACGTGCACCGCGGAGCCTACACCCTCGCCGTGCGGGCCACGGAGGCGTACGAGCAGGCGCGTCGCCGCGTCGCCGCCTTCGTGAACGCGTGGGCGCCCGAGGGCGTCGTCTTCACGCGCGGCACCACCGAGGCCATCAACCTCGTCGCGGGGTCCTGGGGCCGGGCCAACGTGCGCGCCGGCGACACCGTGGTCGTGACCGCTCTGGAGCACCACTCGAACCTCGTTCCCTGGCAGCTCCTCTGTCAGGAAAAGGGGGCGACGCTCCGGATGGTCGAGATCACCCCGGATGGCCGTATCGACCTCGAGGACTTGGAGCGGGCGCTTGTCCCGGGGCCGAAGGTCGTGGCGTTCCCGTACGTGTCGAACGCCCTCGGTACGATCACGCCGGCCCGGGACCTGACCGGGCGGGCGCACGCGGTGGGAGCGGTGGTGGTGGTGGACGGCGCCCAGTCCGCGCCCCACCTGCCGGTGGACGTCCAGTCCCTCGATTGCGACTTCTACGCGTTCTCGGGCCACAAGATGCTCGGCCCGATGGGCAGCGGCGCGCTGGTCGCGAAGCCGGCCCTGCTCGACGCGATGCCGCCCTACCAGGGCGGTGGCGAGATGATCGCGCGGGTCTGGGACGACCACTCCACCTGGAACCAGATCCCCCACAAGTTCGAAGCCGGGACCCCCAACGTGGAGGCGGCGGTCGGACTCGCCGCCGCGATGGACTACGTGGACCTGATCGGGCGCTTGTCGGTTGCGGCGCACGAGGCCGCGCTCGCCCGCCACGCGGTCGCGTGCCTCACGGAGCTCGAAGGCGTGACCGTCTACGGCCCCGCCACGGAGCGGGCCGGCGTGGTGTCGTTCACCCTCGCCGACGTGCATCCCCACGACGTGGCGACCGTGCTGGATCAGGATGGGGTGTGCGTCCGCGCCGGCCACCACTGTGCCCAGCCGCTGATGCGCCGGCTCAACGTCGCGGCCACGGTCCGCGCCTCGTTCTATCTGTACAACGACGCCGCCGACGTCGATGCCCTGATCGGCGCCCTCCGGAAGGCAGCCGCGCTCTTCGGCGTTCCCGCCTGAATCGCGCCCCGTCCCGGGGCGGTTTGTGCGCGGTGTCGCGGGGGGCTAGCATTGGAGTCCCATACCTCCCGCGGGTCTCGCGATGAGTCAACCGGTCCTGGTGGTGGATCGTGTCACCAAGCGGTTCGCCGGGCACACCGCGGTCGACTCCCTCTCCATCGACGTGCCGTCCGGAGTGATCTATGGATTGCTCGGGCCGAACGGCGCTGGCAAGACCACCATGATTCGGATGGTCATGAACATCCTCATCCCCGACGAGGGCACGATTCGCCTCTTCGGGACCGAAGGGACCGGGCACGACTTCTCCGCGCGGATCGGCTTCCTCCCCGAGGAGCGCGGGCTGTACCCGAAGATGCGCGTGCTGGACGTGCTGGTGTTCCTGGCCGAGGCCAAGGGTGTGGAGCGGCGTGCCGCGCGGAGCCGGGCGCTCGAATGGCTGGACCGCCTCGGGCTCGGCGACTGGCGGCTGCGTAAGGTGGCGGACCTCTCGAAGGGGATGCAGCAGAAGGTGCAGTTCATCGCGACGCTGCTGCACGAGCCCGAGCTGATCGTGCTGGACGAGCCATTCTCGGGGCTCGACCCCGTCAACACCCAGGTGCTGCGGGATACGGTCCTCGACCTGCGCCGCCGCGGCAAGACGATCGTCTTCTCGACCCACATCATGGAACACGCCGAGCAGCTGTGCGACCAGTTGTGCATCATCGCCCGCGGGCGCAAGGTGCTCGAGGGGTCGGTGGCGGAGGTCAAGCAGCGGCACGGCGGGCGGCACGTCACGGTGGCGTTCGACGGCGCCACGGGCGACCCGGCGCGGCTGTTCGCGGACCAACGGCTGGTGCGGGGTGTGCAGGATTTCGGCCAGTACGCCGAGCTGGAGATGGCGGAGGGCGCCGACCCGCAGGAGATCCTCACGACGCTGCTGGCCGCCGGGGCGCGGCTGACGCGGTTCGAGGTCGCGACCCCCTCGCTCCACAAGATCTTCGTCGATGTCGTGGGCCCGGAGGCGGCCGTCGCGGCCGCCCGCCCCGGGGAGGTGGCCCGTGCGTAAGGTCTGGGCGGTGATCCGGCGGGAGTTCATCGAACGCGTCCGCACCCGCGCCATGTGGATCTCGGCGATCCTCGGACCCGTGTTCTTCGCCGCGCTGATCTTCCTCCCGATGCTGATGGCCGGCGCGGGGCACAAGACCATCGTGCTGGTGGACGGCACGAGCTCGGACTTCGGGGCCCGGGCGGCGGCCGCGCTCCAGGGCAAGGACTTCACCATCACGCGGATTGCCGCGGGCCCACGGGTCGTGGACTCCCTGACCCTGGCGGTCAGCGAGCACCACATCGATGGATTCCTGCTCGTCGCCGATACCCTGCTCGAGGCGGGCGCGGCCGAGTATCGAGCGTCGAACGTGTCGTCGTTCACTACCGTGGAGCGGCTCGAGCGGGGGCTGCAGCAGGTAGCGGTGCGGACGCGCCTCGAGCGTGAGGGCGTGGACCCGGCCGTGGTGGGGCGCGCCCAGCTGCGCGTGGACCTGACGACCAAGAAGATCTCCCGCGGCCGGACCACCGAGGAGTCCGCGGGTCAGTCGTTCTCCCTGGGGTACTTCATGGGGATCATCCTCTACATCGCGATCACGTTGTACGGCGTGAACGTGATGAACTCGGTGCTGGAGGAGAAGACGACGCGCATCGTCGAGGTGCTGATGAGCTCGCTCAGGCCGGGGCAGCTGATGGCCGGCAAGATCATCGGGGTCGGCGCGGTGTCGTTGCTGCAGTTCGTCATCTGGGGGGTGTCGGCGCGGCTGCTGATGAGCCAGCGCGCGCGTGTCGCGGCCCGCCTGGGCGGCACGGACGAATTCAGCCTGTTCGAGGTCCCCGACGTGAGCGTCGCGACCGGGCTCGTGTTCCTGGTGTACTTCCTGGGCGGGTTCTTCCTCTACTCGTCGATGTTCGCGGCCGTGGGCGCCATGTCGAGCAATGAGCAGGAGGCCCGGCAAGCGCAGGTACCCGTGACACTGCTGCTGCTCGTATCGTTCATGGGGATGTTCTCGATGCTGAACGACCCCAATTCCACGTTCGCGGTGGCGCTGTCGCTCGTGCCCTTCACGTCGCCGATCGCGATGCCCGTCCGGTGGGCGGCGGGCAGCCTGCCGGTGTCGGAAGTCCTGCTGTCGGTCGCGATCCTGGCCGTGACCATCGTCCTGGTCACGTGGGTCGCCGCGCGGATCTATCGGGTGGGGATCCTGATGACCGGGAAGCGGCCGAGCGTGCGGGAGGTCGTGCGGTGGGTGCGGGCGGCGTGACAATCTCGCCCTAGGCAGGCCGGCGGCGCGGCGCCTATCTTCCCCGCGTGATCCCCTACGACGTCATCGTGATCGGCGGCGGCCACGCCGGCACCGAGGCGGGCGCCATGGCTGCCCGCCTCGGCGCCCGCACGCTGCTGGTCACGTCCGCGCTCGAGACCATCGGCCAGATGTCGTGCAATCCCGCCATCGGCGGGATCGCGAAAGGCACGGTCGTCCGGGAGATCGACGCGCTCGGCGGGGTGATGGGCCGCGCCACCGATCGGGCCCGCATCCAGTTCCGCATGCTCAACCGCTCGAAGGGGCCGGCGGTCTGGTCCCCGCGCGCCCAATGCGACCGCACGCTCTACCGTCGGGCGGTACGCCGCTACCTCGAGGCGCTCCCTGCCTTGGAGCTGACCCAGGGCACGGTGACGCGGCTCGGGATCGATCAGGGTGGGGTGTCCGGCGTCGAGCTCGCCGACGGGCGGCGGTTCGACAGCCGTGCGGTGGTGGTGACCGCCGGCACGTTCTTGCGGGGCTGCATCCACGTCGGACTCGACACGCGAATCCCGGCGGGGCGAGCCGGGGACCCACCCGCGGTGGAGCTGGCACAAGTCCTTGAAGGACAAGGACTTACAGTGATGCGCTTCAAGACCGGCACGCCGCCGCGGATCGATGGACGGTCAGTAGACTGGTCCCGGATCGAGCGCCAGGACGGCGAGGGTGACGGCTTCCGCTTCAGCTTCTATGAGCGGGGAGAGATTCCGCGCCAGGTTCCCTGCTGGATCACCTGGGCCGGCGAAGAAGCGACGCAGATCATCCAGGCGAGCCTGGGTCAGTCCGCGCTGTATGGCGGCGCCATCGCGTCGCGTGGGCCGCGCTACTGTCCGTCGGTGGAGGACAAGATCGTGAAGTTCCCCGGCGCGGCGCGACATCAGGTCTTCCTCGAGCCCGAGGGTCTCGATACCCACGAGATCTACCTCAATGGCCTCTCCACTTCCCTGCCGGTCGGCGTGCAGCTCGCCGTCCTGCGCACGATCCCGGGGCTCGAGCACGCGCGGCTCACGCGCCCCGGGTATGCGATCGAATACGACTATTTCCCCCCCACTCAGCTCACCCCTTGGCTCGAGTCGAAGGCGGTCGAGCGGCTGTTCTTCGCCGGACAAGTGAACGGGACGACCGGATACGAGGAGGCCGCCGGTCAGGGCGTGATGGCCGGAGTCAACGCCGTGCGCCGGGCTTGGGGCGAGGAGCCGGTGCTGTTGGGCCGTGACGACGCCTACATCGGCGTGCTGGTGGATGATCTGGTCACGCGGGGAGTGGACGAGCCGTACCGACTGTTCACGTCGCGGGCCGAGTTCCGGCTGCTGCTGCGTCAGGACAATGCACTCCGCCGTTTGCTGCCGCTGGCGGAGCGGCTCGGCCTGCTGACCGACGAGGAACGCCGCACCGGGTCGCAGCGCCTGCGGGAGGAGGAGCGGGCGATCGCGGTCGCACACGAGGTGACGGTGACCCCGGCGCAGCTCCGCGCAGCGATTCCGGGACATCGCGCCGAGCTCGCCGAGCCCGAGCGTCTCGCGCGCGTGGTGCGGCGACCAGGGGTGAGCCTCGGCCCGCTCCTGGCAGCGACCGGTCGCGGCGATGGCCTCCTGCCGGAGGCGGTCGAGGCCGCCGAGGTCGAGCTCAAGTACGCGGGATACCTCGCCCGCGAGCGGGCCGCGGCGGAGCGGCTGGCCGAACTGGCGGACTTCACGCTGGCCGCGGACCTCCCCTACCCCGAGTTCCGCACCCTGTCGATCGAAGCGCGGGAGAAACTGCAGCGCGTGCGCCCTGCCTCGCTCGCTCAAGCGGGCCGGATCCCGGGCATCTCGCCCAGCGACCTGCACAACCTGGTGCTCGAGACAATGCGGCGCCGGGGGGCGGCGCGGGGGTCCTGAACCCTATGCCACCGCCTCAAAAGCACTATTTCACGTGAAACAGGAAGCGCAGTTTCACGTGAAACACTTTCCCCCTGCCCCACCGCAACGTATATTGGTCCGCCTGACCACTGTCACCGATTGTCTAAACCATTGTAGCGTAGAGAGTTAGACGAATTTGTCCCGCGTCGTAGCCATCGCGAACCAGAAGGGCGGCGTCGGAAAGACCACGACCGCCGTGAATCTCTCCGCTTCCCTCGCGGCGGCGGAGCGGCGCACCCTGCTCGTCGACGCCGACCCCCAGGGCAACGCGACGAGCGGCGTGGGCATCGAGCGCGGGCGCATCACCGCCTCATTGTACGAAGCGATGCTCGAAGGCCGACCGCTGGCGGGCTCACGGTTCCCGCACGTGCACTTCGCGCGACTCGACGTCATCCCGGCCACGCAGGACCTGGTCGGCGCGGAGCTGGAGCTGGTGACCCGCCCCGCCCGCGAGACGCAGCTGCGGCGCGCGCTGCGCGACCTGCGCGACGAGTACGATTACATCATCGTTGACTGCCCGCCTTCCCTCGGCCTGTTGACGCTCAACGTCCTGACCGCCGCGGACAGCGTGATCATCCCGATTCAGTGTGAGTACTACGCGCTCGAGGGCCTGTCCCAGCTGCTCAACACGGTCAAACTGGTGCAGCGTAACTTCAATCCGTCGCTGTCGATCGACGGCGTGCTGCTCACGATGTACGACGCGCGCCTGAACCTGTGCCGGCAAGTGGCCGCCGAGGCCAAGGAGTACTTCGGGCCGCGCATGTTCAACATGACGATCCCGCGCAACGTGCGGCTGGCGGAAGCGCCCAGCTTCGGCAAGCCGATTCTCCTCTATGACGTGCAGTCGGTTGGGGCGCGCAGCTACATCGCGGTCGCCCAGGAACTGATTCGCCGCGTCGAGCGCGGTGCCGCCGTGGAGCCGGCGGCCGTGCCCGCCGTGACGGCGGGTCCGGAGGTATCCGCATGACGATTGAATCGGCCGCCGGGCGCCGGCGATTGGGGCGCGGTCTCGAGGCGCTGCTGGGGCCCACCCGCGAAGAGGCCGAGCGCGAAGGCAGCCTCATGGAGCTGCCGATCGATCAGATCCGCGCCAACCCGTATCAGCCGCGGCGGGCCGTCGCCCCGGAGGCGCTGGAGGAGCTCAAGGCGTCGATCAAGCAGGCCGGTCTGCTGCAGCCCGTCGTCGTCCGGCCGGCCCCTGAGGGTGGCGGCGGGTACCAGTTGATCGCCGGCGAGCGCCGGCTGCGCGCGTGCCAGGCGCTGGGATGGGAGCGCATCCCGGCGGTGACGCGGGACGCCGACGACCGCACCTTGCTCACGCTCGCCTTGATCGAGAATCTCCAGCGCGACGATCTGTCCCCGGTGGACGAAGCGCGCGGCTACGAGCGGCTGCTCGCGGAGTTCAGTCTCACGCAGCAGGACATCGCCGCGGCCGTCGGCCGCGACCGCTCGACCGTGGCCAATGCGCTCCGCCTGCTCAAGCTCCCCGAGGCCGTCCTGGTGATGCTGCACGATGGCCAGCTCACGGTGGGACACGCCCGCGCGCTGCTGGGGCTCACGGACCTGCGGGCCGTGATCACCCTCGCGCGCGAAGCGGTGGCGCAGGGTCTGTCGGTCCGCGAGATGGAGGACCGGGTCCGCGGCGGCCGCATGCCGGAACGCCGCCCGCGCCTGCGTCAGGGCGCCGGCAGCGCGCCGGAGGTGCGCCGGATCGAGGATGCGCTGCGCCGCTACCTGGGTACCGACGTGCGGCTCACGGTGCGGTCCAAGGGGAAGGGCCAGATCCACATCGCGTTCTATTCGAACGACGATCTCGCGCGCCAGCTCGAGCTCATCCTCGGTGCACCCTTCGACGGATGAACCGGCGTGGCGTGACGATCGTCGTCCATACCGATGGGGAGATCAGGACCCGGCAGTACCGCATCCCGCTCTGGGGGATGCGGGCGGGGCAGGGGGTCGCCCTCGCGCTCCTGGTCGTGATCCTGCTGTTCCTCGCCTTCGCGGGTCCGATCACGCGATCGGCGGCACGCGTGCCGGGACTCGAGGCGGAAGTCGCACGACTGCGCTCCGAGAATACGCGAGTGCAGGAGCTGGCCACGGCGCTGAACCGGGCGGAGTCGAACTACCAGCAGCTGCGCAGTATGCTCGGGGCGCGCGCACCCGACCCGGCAGGCGCACGCCCCGAACTGCCGCGGGCGCGCGCCATCGCGGCGCGAGCCCCAGGGGTGGCCGCCCGGTTCCGGCCCGGCCCGAGCGTCCCGACGCACTGGCCGCTCGATGACCGCGGCTTCGTGACGCGCGGTCAGGTCAGT
>DASPFU010000176.1:0-10711 GCA_035620935.1 Gemmatimonadales bacterium | reverse complement strand
CTCGCGCCCGATCGCCTCCGCCTCGACGCGGCCGGCGTCGCGGACGGCGCGGCACCCGGGGCGTGGCTGCGGCTCGCGGAGGGAGGGCGGACGGCGCATCCGGATGCGGCCGCCGCCCGCGCCGTATTCACGGCGCCGTGGTTGATCCTGCGACTCGATCTGGGGATCGGCAGCGGGGAGGCGACGGTCTGGACCTGCGATCTCTCCGCCGAGTACGTCCGCATCAACGCCGACTACACGTCCTAGCGGCGCCGCGTCAGCACCGCCGCGCGGGCGGCATCGAAGTACGCGGCCGCCAGCAGTCCGCCGTCCGCCGCGACCCCGGCGAACGCTTCGAGGGTCGCGTCCGCCCGTCGCCGGTACGCCTCCTCGCCGGTCGCCGCGGCGAGGTCCGCCAGCACGCGCGCCGCCCACGCGTTCGCGCCCGGCAGCGCGTCGTCGAGCACCTGCTTGGTGCGGATCGCGAGCGCCGGCACCGCCGGGTCGGGGGCGGCGGTGTCGAAGTAGCCCCCCAGCGGGTCCCCGTAGTCCCGCTCGATCATGGCGGCGAGATCCCGCGCGACCGCCAGGTAGCGGGCGTCGCCCGTCGCACTGAACGCCGCCGTGCACGCCCCCGCGAGCTGCACCTGGTCCTGCAGCAGGCCTCGCACCCACCCCACCGTCGCGTGGCGCGCCCCGAGGTCGCTCGCGTAGACGCGCCGCAGCAGGGAGTCGAGGGCGGACCGCGCCCGTCCTGACGTCTCGCTGTCGCCCAGGGCCACACTGGCGTCCAGCGCCGCCCCGATGACGAACGCACCGCCGTCCGTGAACACGGGCTCGTCGCCCCCCGCGGGCAGGTCGCCGCGCAGCGCGACGACGAGCTCGCGCGTCCGGCTCCGGAGCCCTGAGTCCCCGGTCACGACCCAGCCCCGCAGAAATGCGCGGACCAGCGCGGCGCGGACCAGAGCATGCGGCTCGCCGTCGCCGTCGCCCGGCGCCGTGGCGAGCATGCCCAGCGTGGCCCGGGCCAGGCGCAGGTCCGCGGAGTCGCCGGTCTCCGCGAACCATCCGAGCAGCAGCTCCGCCCCTCGGGCGAGCGCGACGCGTCCCGGCGAACGGCCGTCCTCCAGGGCGCTCCGCACCCCCGCGACCCCCGCCTCGACCGTGGACCGCTCGACCAGGCCGTGGGTCGCCACGGCGCCGCCCGTCGCGAGCTCCTGCGCCGTCGCCGCCTGGCGCTCGATCGCGTCGCGCCGCTCCCGGTACTCGCGGGCCGCTTCCGGCAGGATCTGCCTCAGGCCGCGGCCGGTCACCGGATCGTCCACGGGGAACGTCGTCCCCCCGAAGAACGCCGAGCCGTCGGCGGTGAGGAACACGGTGAGCGGGTACCCCTCGAGACCGGCGAGCGTGCGCACCACGGACTGGTAGCGGCGGGCGACGTCCGGGCGCTCGTCACGGTCCACGCGGACGGGCACGAACAGCGCGTTCACCAGCGAAGCGAGCGACGGATCCTCCCAGACGCGGTCCATGTCGGCACAGGGGCGACAGTCGTCGATCCCGATCACCAGGAGCACCGGACGGTCCAGCCGCGCCGCCAGCGCGAACGCGTCCGCGCCCCACGGCTGCCAGCGCACCGGCTGGCGCGCGGCGCGCGACAGATACCCGGTCGTCGCCTGGTCCATGCGATTGGTGAGCGGGCCCTGCTCGGTGACGCAGGCCGCGACCGTCAGGGTCGCCGTCAGGGAAAGGGCGGCACGGGATGGCATGAGGATGCCCACAAAGATACCCGACCCCCGACCGGGCGTTCCGGCCCGGGTACCGACCGGCGCGGTCGGCATTAACGTTCCCGGCATATGCCGCACATCACCGTGAAGCCCAACGGGCCGCTCGTGGTCGAGCTCCCGATCCGTCTCGTGACCCCGGACGGGCAGGACATCCCCGTGCCCCCCCGCAAGGACGGCTCGCCCGCGCAAGTCGTTGTCCTGTGCCGCTGTGGCGGCTCCGCCACCAAGCCGTTCTGCGACGGATCGCACAAGCGCAACGGCTTCAGCGCCCCGGCGCCTCCCGCCGGGTGACGCCCCCGTGTATGTTGGGGGCGGTCCGGAGGCCCGCCGTGGCGCTCCCAGGTCCCTGCCCAGCCCCTGAGACGGAGGAACGAGATGGCGAAGGGTGACAAAGCCCCGATGGCCGCCAATGAAGGCTATTGCATGAAGTGCAAGGCGAAACGGGAGATCATCGAAGGCCAGGAAGTGAAGATGGCCAACGGTCGCCCTGCGCTGAAGGGCAAGTGCCCCGTCTGCGGCACGGGCATGTTCAAGATCCTGCCGCCGCCCAAGTAGCCGGTCGGCCAGGCCCGGTCGAACGCACAGCGCCCCCGGCGTGACCCGCCGGGGGCGCTGTGTCATGGTGGCTAGCGCTCGGCCATGAACGGGTACGGGAAGTCCCGCGGCGGCACGAACGTCTCCTTCACCGAACGCGGTGAGACCCAGCGCAGCAGATTGAGGATCGAGCCCGCCTTGTCGTTGGTCCCGCTCGCCCGGGCGCCGCCGAACGGCTGCTGCCCCACCACCGCCCCGGTGGGCTTGTCGTTGATGTAGAAATTGCCCGCGGCGAACCGCAGCGCGGCCAGCGCCTCGCCCACGGCGCGACGGTCCTCGGCGAACACCGCTCCGGTGAGGGCGTACGGCGAGGTGCCGTCCACCAGGGCCAGCGTCTCGGTCCAGCGCGCCTCGGGATAGACGTGCAGCGTCATCACCGGACCGAAGATCTCCTCGCACATGGTGCGGTACCGCGGGTCCTCGGCCTGGAGCAGCGTCGGCTCGATGAAGTACCCCTCACTCGCGTCGCAGCCCCCGCCCGCCACCACGGTCACCCCCGGCGCCTGGCGCGCCTCGTCGATATACGCCTTGATCTTGTCGAACGCCGGACGGTCGATCACGGCGCCCATGAAGTTGCGGAAGTCGGCCGGATCGCCCATGCGCACCCGTCCCAGCATCTCGACCATGCGGTCCCTGACCCGAGGCCACAGGTTGGACGGCACGTAGGCACGCGACGCCGCGCTGCATTTCTGCCCCTGGTATTCGAAGCCGCCGCGCACGATCGCCGTGGCGAGCGCGTCGGCGTCGGCGGAGGCGTGCGCCACGATGAAGTCCTTGCCGCCCGTCTCGCCTACGAGCCGCGGGTATCCCGCGTAGCTCGCGAGGTTCTGTCCCACCTGTTTCCACAGGGACTGGAACACCTCGGTCGATCCGGTGAAGTGGATCCCCGCCAGATGGCGGTCGGCGAGCAGGCGGGCCGAGACCTCCGCAGCGGAGCCGGGGATGAAGTTGATCACCCCGGGCGGCAGGCCCGCTTCGAGGAACAACTTCATCAGGAACCAGTTGGAGTACACCGCCGTCGCGGCCGGTTTCCATACGGCCACGTTCCCGAGAATCGCGGGCGACGACGACAGGTTGCCGCCGATCGACGTGAAGTTGAAGGGGGAGATGGCGTAGACGAACCCCTCGAGCGGCCGGTGGTCCATGCGGTTCCACTGGCCGGCGGGCGACAGCGGCTGCTCGCCGTGGATGCGCTCGGCGAAGTGCACGTTGAAGCGCAGGAAATCGATCATCTCGCACGCGGCGTCGATCTCGGCCTGGTGCGCCGTCTTGCTCTGCCCGAGCATCGTCGCCGCGTTGACCGTGGCGCGGTACTTCGTCGCGAGCAGGTCGGCGGCCCGCAGGAACACCGCCGCCCGGTCCTCGAGCGACCAGCGCGACCAGTCCTGCCACGCGGCCAGCGCCGCCGCCACGGCCCCGTCGATCTCCGCCGCGCCGGCCTGGTGCACGCGGGCCAGGACGTGCCGGTGACGGTGCGGACTCGTGAACTCCCGCACCTTCCCGGTGCGGACCTCCTTGCCGCCCACGATCACCGGGATCTCCACCACCTGCCCGGCGAGATCCTGGATCGCCTGCTTCAGGGTGGCGCGCTCGGGAGTGCCGGGCGCATAGGACAGCACCGGCTCGTTGACCGGTTGCGGGATCTTCGGGATGGAATTCATGCACTGAAATCTAAGTGGGCAGTAGAGTCAGTGGGCAGGCGCAAGAGGAGTTCCCAGACGCCAAGGGAGAAGTGGTTGCCGGTGGCAGTGATCGGTGGTTGCCGATGCATGGCGGGAGCAGGGATAGCGCGGCATGGACTTGCGACATGCCGCTGTCGACCACTTCACGCTTGGCGTCTGGGAACTCCTCTGAGACCTGCCGACCGCACCGGGAGCTAGCTGGAAGTAGCGACGTCCGCCGCGCGCTGGGGTGGCACCGGCAGACTGACCGTGAAGGTGCTCCCCTCCCCGAGCGTCGAGTCGATGTGCACCGACCCGCGGAAGACCTCCTGGGCCACGCTGCGCACCAGCGCCAGGCCCATGCCGCTCCCCTTGCCGAACTCCTTGGTGGTGAAGCCGGGCTCGAACACCATCGACAGGTTCTCGGGCGGGATGCCGCTGCCGTGGTCGGTGACGCGCAGCCGGAGTCGGTCGTTCTCGCGCGACAGGTCCACCTCCACGGTGCCGGGGCGTCCCTCGTACGCGTCGGCGGCGTTGCGCACCAGGTTCACCACCAGCTCGAACAGCGAATTGGGGTCGCCGGTGAGATACGCCGACTCGACCGACGTCTCGAGCCGCAGCGCCACGCGGCGGTCCTGCAGCAGCCGCCGCTCGAGCGTGAGGCACGAGCGGACCACCCGCACGAGATCGAAGCGCTCCACCCGGGCGAAGGCGCCGCGCGCGCGGTCCTGGACGGCGCGCAGGAACGCGACGGCGCGGTCGATGTCCTCCAGTACCTGGACCAGGTCCTCGAGCACCTCGCCGCGCACCGCTCCCAGGTCCGCCGGCGACCGCAGCGTCTCGAGGGTCAGCTGCAGGCCCGCGCGCGCCGCGGTGAGCGGGTTGCCCGCCTCGTGCGCGATCATCGCCGGCAGGCCCGCGAGCTCCTGCAGCGTGGCGGTGGACGCGCTCGGCCGGTCACGCCGGTCCACGAGGCCGAGGCACAGCCCGGCCAGCTCGAGCGTGAGTCGGGCCTTCGAGCGCCGCTCGTTGCCGTCGGGCGGCGGCGCCGCCGGCCGATTGCGCACCGGGGCGATCACCCACTGCCCGTCCGGCGACCGCGCCGTGATCCAGCGGCTGCCCCGGTTCACCGGGACGCGCCATTTGTACAGCACGTTCTCGAGATCGGACGAGTTGCCGGTGTTGGGCGCCGGTCCGACGAGAGGGTGGAGGTGCGGTCCGTCGGCGGCCTGTGCCTCCCAGACCGTCACGGGAGTTCCGCCCAGGGCAACGCTCGCGCAGCGCAGGATCTCGGCCGCTTCGTCGTGGAAGCCTTCAGGTGCCGGCAACGGCTCGCTCCGGGGCGTGACAGGGTGAAACAGCACCCGCCCCGCTCCGCCACCCGGGGCGTCGGAACCCGCTCGGGGCACCGGACGCTACTACAATTGCGGACGCGGGGGGGCAGCGTCAAGTTCCCCGGGGCAGGCCGCCCCGCCTGCCGACGCTTCTCGCGCCGTTCCCCGACTCACCCCGGAGGTGAACCGTGACCCTGCATCCGTTCTCGAAGGGCGCGTTGCTCCTGCTCGCCGCCGTCGCCTGCGGCAGCGACGGCGGTACCACGCCGACCACCACCGCGACGCAGATCGCGATCCTGTCGGGCAACAACCAGATCGCCGCCGCGGGCACCGCCCTCGCCCCGCTGCAGGTCCTGGTGCGCGACGCAGCCGACGCCCCGGTCCAGGGGGTCACGGTGAACTGGTCAGTCCCCCCAGGCACTGGATCGGTCAGCGCCGCCACCAGTACTTCCGGCGTCGACGGGATCGCGTCGATCACGCGGACGCTCGGCCCCAACGCCGGCACCCAGACGACCACCGCCACGCGCTCCGGGCTTGCGGGCTCCCCCATCACGTTCAGCGCCATCGCCACGGTCCAGGGCGCCACCCAGATCGCGCTCGCCACCGTCTCCGGCAACAACCAGACCGACACCGTCCTGGCGACCCTCGCCACGCCGTACGCCGTCCTGGTCCGCGACCACACCAACGCGCCGGTCGCCGGCGTCACGGTGACCTGGTCGGCCCTGACGGGGACGATCACCGGCACGAGCGTGACCGACGCGAGCGGCATCGCCACGGCGACGCGCACCCTCGGCGCCACGGCGGGCGCCCAGACCGCGCAGGCGACGGTCACGGGACTCAGCGGCTCGCCCGTGGGGTTCACGGCCACCGCCAATGCCGGGAATCCGGACACGCTCATCAAGACGTCAGGCGACGCCGGCACCGGCGGCATCAATACCACGGTGATGTACACGGTGACCGTCCGCGACCGGCACGGGAACCCCAAGTCCGGTCAACAGATAAACTGGGCGGTCGCGTCGGGCGGCGGTTCGATCACGCCGACGGACAATGTCACCGCCGCCAACGGCCAGGCGAGCGGCACCCGCACGCTGAGTGGTACGGCGGGCCCGCACACGGCCACGGCGATCGCGTCCAACAGCGTGCCACCCGACACGGTGACGTTCACGACCACGGCCACGACGGCGCCGGCCACGGCGACCATCACCGTCGGGAACAACTTCTTCAATCCGGCCAGCGACACGATCGCCGTCGGCGGCCAGGTCACCTGGACCTGGGGCGCCGCCAGCAACCCGCATAACGTGACGTTCGCCGCGGCGGCCGGCGCGCCCGCGGACATCGCCACACGGACCGCCGCCGGCTCCGAGTCCCGCACTTTCCTCTCCGCGGGACTGTTCAACTACGAGTGCACGGTTCACGCCGGCATGAGCGGATCGATACGGGTGCAATAGCGTTGTGAGGGACGGGGGACGGGGGACGCGCGACGCCTTCCCCGTCCCCCGTCCCGCGTCCCGCGTCCCCTCGTTGGATTGACACCCTCCCCCCGCGCGGATACCCTCTTGCGTCCTCACACTCTCGAGACAGGTCGACCCGGATGACGACTCCCCCGCTGCCGCCCCGCCCCTCGGTCGGGCGCTCCTCGTTCGCCATCGCGATGAAGGACTACACCTTCATCCGCCCGGGCATCGCCGTGACCATCTCGGCCGCGACTCTGCTCGCCGCCGTGATCATTGGCGTCCTGCTGATCGGCTCGCTGGGCCGCGCCGCCCGCACGGTCCGCCAGGGCGGGCAGACGGCGCAGACCCTGCACCGCTACAACGCCGCGCTCGAAGTGTGGCGCGGGATGGCGGTCGGCGGCGACTCGCTGCTCGAGCGGCCCGAGGCGCGGCGCATGCGCGATTCGATCCGGACGGCGCTCACCGGGAACTTCTCGGCGCTGCAGGCCGGGCTCGAGGACGCGACCGACTCGGCGATGGTCCGCACGATCCTCGAGGGCCTCGCCACCGGGGACGTGGAGCTCACCTCCGATGCCCGCCAGGCGATGATCGTGCTGCTGGCGCGCCAGGACTCGGCCATGTTCCAGGCCGCCGCCACTTCCCAGCGCGCGGTGCTCTTCTCCGCCCTCCTCCTCGGACTCACCGTGCTCGCCGCGGGCATGCTGGTCATCCCGATGGCGTGGCTCTACGTCCGCTACAAGCGCGGAGCGGTGATCGAGGTCAAGGTCTGACCACCGCCCGCGCGCTCGGGGTCGGGCTCGCCCTGCTGGGAGCTGCGCCGGCCGCCGCCGCGCAGGCGGCGTTCGACACCGTCCAGGTCCGCGCCGTCATGGTGGCGCCCGGCGTGCACCTGCTCACCGGGCGCGGCGGCAATATCGGTGTCTCGTCGGGACCCGACGGGGTGTTCCTGGTGGACGACCAGTATGCCCCGCTCACCGAGAAGGTCCTCGCTGCGCTGCGCACCCTGTCGCCCGAGCCGCCCCGTTTCGTGCTCAACACGCACTGGCACGGCGACCACACCGGCGGGAACGAGAACCTGGGGAAGGCCGGCGCGCTGATCGTCGCACACGAGAACGTGCGGCAGCGGATGAGCGTGGAGCAGTTCAACGCGCTGCTCGACCGGCGCACGCCCGCCTCGCCACCCGGGGCCCTGCCGGTGGTGACCTTCACCGCGGCGGTCACCTTCTATCTGAACGGCGATACGGTGCACGTCTTCCACGTGCCGGCGGCGCACACCGACGGCGACGCGATCGTCCATTTCCGCCGCGCCGGCGTCATCCACGCCGGCGACACGTTCTTCAACGGGCGCTACCCGGTGCTGGACGTCTCGGCGGGCGGCACCGTGGACGGGATGATCCGGGCCGCCGACACCATCCTCGCGCTCGCAGGTCCCGCCACACCCATCATCCCGGGCCACGGCCCCCTCGGCGGCCGCGCCGACCTGGAGCGGTTCCGCGCGATGCTCGTGGCGACGCGCGACGCCGTCCGGGCGGCGATGCAGGACGGCCGGACGGTGGACCAGGTGCTGGCGGCGAAGCCCACGGCCCCGTGGGACGAGGCGTGGGGGGACGGGTTCGTGAACGGGGAGCGATGGACACGGGCGCTGTATGCGGACTTGTCGAGATAAGTGATGGCAGATGGCAGACGGCAGATGGCTGAAGGGGGATCGATGAGACACAGCAGGGTATTGGTGCTCGCGGGAGTGGCACTGACCGTCGCCGCCACGGTTGCGTGGCGGGTGGAGCCCCCGCTCCGGCCGGCGGCCACGCCGGGCTCGGCGGCCGTCGCGGGGGCCCCACCCGCCCACGTTGCCGTGGACTCCGTCTTCGCGTTCGTCGATGTCACTGTGTTGACGATGGACGCCGAGCGCCGGCTCGAGCACCAGACCGTGGTCGTGAGCGGCGGGCGGATCACGGAGGTGGGACCTGCGGCGACGGTCCGCGTGCCCGCGGGCGCGACCCGGATCGACGGCCGCGGCAAGTTCCTGATGCCCGGGTTCGCCGAGATGCACGCCCACCTGCCCAACCCCGTGACCGCGCCTGCCGGCGTCGTCGAGCGCGTGCTCTTCCTCTATGTAGCCAACGGCGTCACGACGGCGCGCGGGATGCTCGGCAACCCCGCGCATCTCGCCTTGCGTGACAGCATCGCCCGCGGCCGGCTGCTCGGGCCCCGGCTGTTCGTCGCCGGGCCGGCTCTGGGCGGCAACAGCGTCCCCACCCCCGCCGACGGGGCGCGGATGGCGCGCGAGCAGCGGGCCGCCGGGTACGACCACCTCAAGATCCAGGAAGGCCTGTCGGCGGACGCCTACGACTCGATCGTCGTGGCCGCCAAGGCGGCGGGGATCCGCTTCGCCGGGCACGTGCCCGATGCCGTCGGCGTCGCGCGGGTGCTCGCGGCGGGCCAGGCGAGCGTGGACCACTTCGACAACTACGCCGCCACGCTGGACGCGGACGGCGCGGTGTCGGACGCCGAGATCGCCGCCCTCGTCGCCGCGACGAAGGCCGCGGGCGCGTGGGTCGTGCCCACGATGGCGCTGTGGGAGACCTTCCGGTCCGCCGAGCCGGTGGACGCGCTGCGCCAGCGCGCCGAGCTGCGCTACGTCCCCCGGCAGTGGGTGGACAACTGGTCGACGGCCGTGGGGAACATCCGGAGCGACACGCCGGACCCCGCACCCGGCGCGCGGGAGCTCGAGATCCGCCGCCGCGTCCTGAAGGCGGCCGCCGACGGTGGCGTGGGGATCCTCTTCGGCACCGATTCCCCGCAGCTGTTCAGCGTCCCGGGCTTCAGCATCCACCGCGAGGCGCGCGTGATGGCGGCGAGCGGACTCACGCCGTTCCAGATCCTCGCGTCCGGGACCCGCAACGTGGCGGACTTCTACGGCGCGCGCGACGAATTCGGCACGGTCGCGCCCGGGCGGCGCGCGGACCTGATCCTGCTCGACGCCGACCCGCTGGTGGACGTGGCCAACGTCGAGCGCCGCGCCGGTGTGATGGTGGCGGGACGGTGGCTGCCGGAGTCGGAGATCCAGGCCCGGCTCGCGGAGATCGCCGCGGCGCGTTGACGGTGATCCGGGCGCCCCGCTCCGGCCGGCGGCCGCGCCGGGCTCGGCGGCCGTCGCGGGGCCCCCAGATCACCCGTCAGCCTGCCACGCCGATCACCGGATTGCCACGTGCAGGTGGTCCGCGGTTCCCACGTGCCGCAGCGTCGCGAACCCCATCCCCGCGAAATACCACTGCACCAGGCGGTTCCGCACCGCGGAGCGGCCCGCGGTGCGCAGGTCCACGGCGTGCACCCAGCCATCGGGCTGCCGCGCGTGCAGCGTCGCCGGGTTCACCGCGAGTCCCATCGCCCGGTAGTCCTCGGGGCGACGCTCGAGATCGGTGAGCACCAGCTCCTCGTCCGCGAGGATCACGGTGGCGAGGGCCACGCGCAGCAGCGGATGCAGGGTGGCGTAGTAGGCGCGCAACCGTTCGTGCTTCAGGTTGGCGCTGGAGACGTACACCAGCGCGTAGATCGCGTAGAACGTGACCACCGGCACCGCGAACCAGCGGACCACCGCACGCACGTGCAGGCGGCCCGTGACGCGCCGCACCAGCCAGATCCCGTACAGCGCGACGATCGCGGCGGTCGCGAGCGCGCCCGCCGCCAGCGCGATGCTCGCCGGCCAGCCGCGGTACTGGTGCAGGTGCAGCGACCCGCGGATCAGCGCCACGAACGGCAGGGCACCGAGCGCCGCCGCCGTGAGCGCGAACAGCGCGACGTCCCGCCACGCGGCACGACGCCCGGGAGCGGCGCGCCGCTCGGCCCGCAGCCGCGCCCGCCACTCGCGCGCCGCCTCGCGGCGCAGCCGTTTCAGCCGCCGCGCG
>DASPFU010000175.1:0-18978 GCA_035620935.1 Gemmatimonadales bacterium | reverse complement strand
CCCCCCGGTGGTCATGGCCATGGGCTAGTGCTCCCGCCGGGGCGCTTCACCGCGCCGCTGCTCGGTGATGGTCCCGACCACGCGAACGCCGGCCTTCCGGGCGGTCTCGATGGCCTCCTGAATGACCGAGAACTCGAGGTTCTCGTCCGCCTTCAGGAACAGGATCTTGTCCGTGGACCGCGTGGCGTAGAGTGACCGCAGCTGGGCCTCCAGCTCGTCGTCCGGCACGAGGCGCATGCCGGTGTACTTGCCGTCGGGTCCGGTGATGTCGATGTAGTACTTGCCGGCGACGTCGATCCCCAGGCGGATCTCGCCCTCTTCTTCTTCCGCGGCCCTGGGGTTGTCGGCGCGCGGCACGGCGGCCTGGAACCCCGCGGTGATCGCCGGCGTCACGATCATGAAGATGATCAGCAACACCAGCATCACGTCGATCATCGGCGTGACGTTGATGTCGGCCGCCACCGCGGCCTTGGTGTTAGTGACTGATAGGGCCACTGGACTGCGTCGCCTTCTGGGCCTGGAACTCCTTCGTGAAGATCGAGCGCCCGAACTCGGAGCCCACGCTCTTGATGAGGAAGTCGATCAGCTCTTTCGACAGGTACGTCATCTCGACCGCGAGGTAGTCGAGCTTGGTCGTGAAGTAGTTGTACAGCCACACGGCCGGGATCGCGACCAGCAGGCCGAACGCCGTCGTGATGAGCGCTTCGGCGATGCCGCCGGTGATCGCGGCGAGCGAGCCGGACCCGCCCGAGGCCGCCATGCCCTGGAACGCGTTGACGATACCCATCGTCGTGCCGAGCAGACCGACGAACGGTGCCGTCGCGCCCGTGGTCGCCAGAATCCCCAGTCCGCGCTTCAGCTCCGACGTGATGATCAGCATCTGACGCTCGACCGCACGCTCCGCCGAATTGATGTCGCCCGCGGTGATCGTGGCGCGGTCGCGCAGCAGCGGCTTCACCTCGGACAGTGCCTCGCCCAGCACGCGGGCGACGTGGCTGCCCTTGAACTCCTTCTTCTCGGCCAGCTGGATCGCGCGCTCGATCTGCTCTTCCTGGAGCGCCCGCGAGAACTGCGGCGTGAACACGCGGGTGGCGCGCTGGGCCTTCCACATGGCGAACCACTTGGTGATCGTCACGGTCCACGACCACAGCGACATGACCAGCAACGTGACCACGATGCCCTTGGCGAACAGCCCCATCGATTGCCAGAGTTCTGCGTAACTCATGCGGTCTCGCTCCTTCGATAGTTGATGACGGCGGTCAACCGCCGGACAGGAGTGCTAGCGACCCTGTCGCAGCTTGAAATCGATCGGCAACCGCACCAGCACGCGCACGGGACGCCCGTGCACCCGCGCGGGGCGGAACAGCGCCTGCCGCATGTAACTCTTCGCCGGCTGATCGAACCCGGGGTGCGGGCTCTGGACGATCTTGATCGAGCTCTGCTCGGCGCGGCCGGTCGTGTCGATGATCGCCTCGACCAGCACGCGGCCCTGGATCTGCGCCTGCCGCAGCAGCTCCGGGTACTGGAGCGGCGGGCCCGACAGCGGCTCGGGCTTCTCCTCCACGACCGACTCGAGGTACACCTGGTTGGCCGTGGGCTCGGCACCGGTCGCGATGCCGCCCTCGACACCCTGCCCCGAGTAGTCGCGCGGGTCGAAGGTCTCGGTCAGGTCCACCGGCGGGATGTCGGTCGGGATCTCGGTGGGCGCGATCACGGTCTGGAACCCCTTGAGGGGGACGTCCAGCGCGACCTGCGGCTGCTCCTCCGGCTTCTCCTCTTCCTGCTTCTCGCTGAGGTACACCATCGCCGTATCGATGACGACCTCTTCGGCGGACACGACCTGCTGGGTCGCGTAGACGGCGCCCGCGACGAGCGCCGAATGGAACAGGATCGACACCACGCTCGCCGTGGAGCCGCGCTTCACGTCCGCCTTGCGCTTCGACTCGATCAAGGTATCGAACACCCTATGCCTCCGGTGACGGGTGCATGCGATGTAATACTACCGGTTCAAGGTGCTCCGCTAGTGGAGCCCGCATTACAAAACGATGACAACGAAGTGAGGGATCGGGGTGGCGTCTCCCGTCCCTCACCGCAGCGCGAACTCGATCGGCACCCGTACCAGCACCCGCACCGCGCGGCCATGCATCCGGCCGGGCCGGAACAGCGCCCGGCGCACGAAGTCCCGGGCGGCCTCGTCGAAGGCCGGATGCGGGCTGCGCACCACCGCGATCGTCCCCGCCTCGGCCCGCCCGCTGGTGTCGATGACCGCCTCCACCTCGACCCGCCCCTGGACCCGCGCCTGCCGCAGCAGCTCGGGATAGCCGAGCGGGGGCCCGGACAGCAGCGCCGGCGCCTCCTCGACCACCGCCGCCAGATAGACCCCGCCGGGCGCAGCGACGCTCGGCGTGGCGGGCCCGGCCGCCGCGCCCCACCTCGCGTGAACCCGGGGGTCGATCATCACGCCGAGATCAGCCGGCACCAGGTCCGCCCAAACGACCGAGGGAGGATCGCCGAGCCGGAGATCGGGGAGGACAGGGTCCCCCAACACGACGGCCGCGAGCGGGTCGGGCTGCGGCGCGTTGTCGACGTAGATCATCGGATCCTGCGGCACGACGGCGGGGAGCGGCTCCCCCGCCCCCACCGTCGCGTACACGGCGCCGGCGATGAGCGTGGCGTGCAGCGTCAGCGCGAGGACGCTCGCGGTCGAGCCGCGCCGCACGTCGGGCCGGCGCCGGGACGCGATCAGTCGATCGAACATGGCGGACCACCTCCGTGAGGGTCTTCCTCATGGTACGGTCCGGTGGTGGTGGGGCGATGTCGCCGGGATGACGGGGGCGTGACAGCCGCGTGACGGCTCGCGGGCGCTACTCGACGGGCGCGGGAACCGGCTCGGCCGGGGCCTCCCGCGGGAGCCGCACGGTGAACGCGGTACCGCGTCCCGGCCGGCTGTGGACCTCGATCGATCCGCCGTGCGCCTCCGCGATCCACTTGCAGATGGCCAGGCCGAGCCCAGCGCCGGCGCGCTCGCCGGTGCGGGTGCGCGCGATGTCGGCGCGCCAGAACCGATCGAAGATCAGCGGCAGGTCGCCCGGCGCGATGCCGATGCCGGTGTCGGCGACGTTCAGCACCACCCACCCCGGCACCGAGTCGAGGCGCAGGCGCACCCGGCCGCCGGGCGGCGTGTACTTCACGGCATTGGTCACCAGGTTGAGGAGCAGCTGACGGATGCGGCTGCGATCGACCGGCGCGACGACCGGCTCGGGCGGCACCTGGACGTCGAGGGTCAGGCCGGCCGGCTCGGCCAGAAGCTCGCCCGTCTCCCGCGTCTCCTCCACGATCTCGCCCAGGTCCGCCGGCTCGCGATGCAGCGACACCCGGCCCTCGTCCACGCGCGCGAGCGTGAGCAGCGTGTCCACCAGCTCGGTCATGCGGTTGATCTCCTGCAGCACCTCCTCGAGGGTCTCGAGCGTGTCGCGCGGCACGTCGGGTGCGCGCACCGCACGCTCGACGCCGCTCCGCAGCACGGTGAGCGGCGTCTTCAGCTCGTGGCTCGCGTCCGCGGTGAAGCGGCGCAGCGCGGTGAAGCTGCGCTCGAGGCGCCCCATCATCTCGTTCAGCGTCTCACTGAGGCGGCCCAGCTCGTCGCGCTCGATCGAGACCGGCAGCCGCCGGTGCAGGCTGCGGCCGTCGGTGATCTCACGGACCTCGGTGATGATGGCGTCGACCGGCGCCAGCGCCCGATCGGCGATCCACGACCCCACCACGTAGGCGATCAGCACGCCGAATGGCAGGATCAGAGCAAAGGTCCCGAGCAGCTCCTCGAGCTGGAGGGTGGCCCCGGCGGTCGTGGCCCCCGCGACCACCGCGCCGAGTTCGGGTCCCGCTCCCGTGACCGGGCGGATCGCGTATCGGAGGCGCAGGCCGCGCGGCCGCACGGTGACCGTGTCGACCGCGCCGCCCGCGGGCGGGCGGCGCGCCAGCTCGGCGAGCTGCTCCACTTCCTGGAACGTGAACGGCTGCGTCTCGGCCGAGGCGAAGAGGATGCGCCCCTCGACGGTGGTGATGACGAGGAAGTCGGGCACGACGTCGAGCGTGGCGGTGAGCTCGCTGGCGAGCGTGGGGAGACCGGCCTCGTTGCGCTGCACCACGACGCCACCGGCGCGGTAGACGCCCGCGAGGATCCCGGCGGTGAGCTCGGCCTCGGAGACGACGCGGCGGTCGAGCTCCTGGAAGGCCGCGCGGCGGCGCGCGCTGTAGATCACCAGCGCGAATCCGGCCAGCGTGAGCGTGAGTGCGGTGGCGTACCAGGCGGTCAGCCGCCCCCGGATCGTCGCCACGTCAGGGCTTCAGCACGTAGCCCACGCCGCGGACGGTGTGGATGAGCTTCACCTGCCTGGGCCCGTCGATCTTCTTGCGCAGGCGATTGATCACCACGTCCACGATGTTGGTCCCGGGATCGAAGTGATAGTCCCACGCGTACTCGGTGATCAGCGTGCGGGACATCACGTGCCCGTGGTGGCGCATCAGGTACTCCAGGACCGAGTACTCCTTGGGAGTGAGCTCGATCGGCTTGTCGGCGCGATGGACCTCACGGCTGCCCGTGTCGAGCACGAGGTCGGCCACCGTCAGCACGGGCGGCGCGATCGCCTTGGGCCGCCGGCCCAGCGCCTCGATGCGGGCGAGCAGCTCCTCCAGGGCGAACGGCTTGGTGACGTAGTCGTCGGCCCCCATGCGCAGGGCCTGGACCTTGAAGTCCACGCTGTCCTGGGCCGTGAGCACGAGCACCGGGAGCGTCACGCCGCGGTCGCGGAGCGTGCGCAGCACCTCCTGCCCGCTCATCCCGGGGAGCCGGAGGTCGAGCACCGCCAGGTCGTACCGCCCCGAGGCGGCGGCCCGCAGGCCGGCGACCCCATCGTCCACCAGGTCGACCTGATAGCGGGCCTCCTCGAGACCGCGCTTCACGTATTGGCCGACGGTCTTGTCGTCCTCGACGACCAGGATCTTCATCAGACGGGCAGGTACACCTTGAAGTCGGTGCCGACGCCGACCTGCGATTCGACCTCGATCCGGCCGCGGAGGTCGGAGATGATGCCGTAACAGATCGACAGGCCGAGGCCCGTCCCGCGGCCCTGCGGCTTGGTGGTGTAGAACGGCTCGAAGATCTTGGGGAGGTCCTGCGGCGCGATGCCCGTCCCCTGGTCGATGAACTCGACCATCACCTCGTCGCCGCGCTCGGGGTTGATCCCGCTCCGCACGGTGAGCGTGCCCCGCGAGTTCATGGCGTCCATCGCGTTGAGCATCAGCGCCATGAAGCTCTGGATCAGGCGCTCGGGATCGGCGTTCACCCGGGGCAGCTCCGTGGTCAACTCGCGGGCCACGGTGAGCCGCTTGAAGCGCTCGTGGTACTTGAGCAGGAAGAGCGTCTGCTCCACCACGGCGTTCACGTCGACCGGCCGCTTGGTGCCCGGCTTGGCGCGCGAGAAGTCCAGCAGTCCGTCCACGATCCGCCGGCACCGCAGCACTTCCGCATCGATGATCTTGATGTACTCCTCGGCCGACTGCCGGTCGGCGGGGGGCATGTCGCCGGTCCGGTGGGAGAGCGCCTCGGCGCACGCCAGGATCGTGGCGAGGGGGTTGTTGATCTCGTGCATCACGCCGGCCGCCAGCTGGCCGATCGCCGCGAGCTTCTCGGCCTGGCCCAGGCGCTGCTGCGCCTGGTTCCACTCGGTGAGGTCCTCCCCGATCGTGATCACGTGGCTGACGTGCTCGTCGTCCATCCGCATCGGGATCTTGGTGATGCGGTAGTACTTGGACTCGCCGCTCGCGGTCGACTCCATCTCCATCTGCTGGATCTCGCCCGTCTGGAACACGCGGTCGAACTCCTGCTTCAGGAGCGGACGCGGCTGGCGGTCCAGCACCTCGAACACCTCCCGGCCAAGGGCGTCCTCGCGCGACACGCCCTGGGTGCCCGTCTCACGGTTGCGGTTCCACGCGCGGATGCGGTAGGCGCGGTCGATCACGTACAACCCCACGGGCATCGAGTCGATGATCTTCGACGCGAAGCTGCGCTGCGCCTCCACCTCCCGCGTGCGCAGCGCGACCTCGGAGGCGAGATCGTGCGACAGCTCGGTGGTCGCGGCGTGGGAGGCCAGGATCCCCGCCACGGTGAACACCACGTCGTGGGCGACCGGCTCGGCGACGCCGCCCGGCAGCACCACGTCGAGCGCGCCGAGGGGCTGCTCGTCGTGCACCAGCGGGATCCGGAGGTGCAGCCCGTCCGGCGTCCGCTCCACGACCGGACCGCTCGCCGCCCACTCGACCACCGGCGGCAGGCCCCCCAGCTCCGGGATCTCCCCCGGACCGGTGACCAGCGTGTAGCCGACGCCCTCGGGCAGCCGCCACCACAGCCGGCAGCGCGACAGCCCGAGTCCGGTCCGCAGCGCCGTCACGATCGAGCGCAGCGCGTCGGGCAGCGACGACTCGCTCGCCAGCACGCCGGCGATCTGGGCCAGCACGCGCAGGCCCGGGTTGTTCGAACGGAGAGGCGGCGTGACCATCGCAGCTAACCTAGGATTCGGCGGGAGCCCGCGCCAGCCACGGTCACTTGAAACCCGTGAGCTGGATGCCGCGCACGAACGCCCGCTGCGCCACGAAGAACAGCACCAGCAGCGGCACGATGCCCGCCACGGCGGCGGCCATCTGGTGCGGCCAGTTGGTGTAGTAGATCCCGTGGAAGCTCGCGATCCCGAGCTCCACCACCTGCCGGTCGAGCGATCGCGTGACGATCAGCGGCCACAGGAAGTTCTTCCACTGGTCCACGAACGCGAACACGCCGAGCGTGACGAGCGCCGGCACGCACAGCGGCAGGGCGACGCGCCGGAAGATGGTCCACTCCCCCGCGCCGTCGAGCCGCGCCGCGTCTTCCAGGTCGCGTGGCAATGTCTGGAAGAACTGACGCAGCAGGAAGATGCCCCACACCGAGACCAACTCGGTCGAGAGCAGGCCGGCCCAGGTGTCCACCCACCCCAGCGCGTTGACCAGGAGGAACCGCGGGATCAACAGCACGATCGCCGGGACCATCAGCACCGAGAGGAACGCGAAGAACACCCGGTCGCGGCCCGGGAAGCGCAGCCGCGCGAAGGCATACGCGGCCACGGCGCTCGTGGCCACCTGTGCCACGGCCACGGTGCCGGCGAAGATCAGACTGTTGAGGAAGAAGCGCCCGAACGGCAGGGCCGTGAGCGCCGCGGCGTAGTTGCCGGGCTGCGGGTCCCGCGGGACCAGGGCCGGCGGGAACCGCAGCGCCTCGAACTCGTCCATCAGCGATGTCGAGACCATGTGGAGGAACGGCACGACCATCGTCAGGGCGAGCACCCCGACGATCACCGCGCCCAGCCAGCGCAGCAGGCGGTCAGCCATACTCCACCCGCCGCCCCAGCAGGCGGAACTGCGCCCACGTGAGGCCGAGCAGCAGGGCGAACAGCACCAGCGCGAGGGCGCTCGCGTACCCGAACTGCAGGAACTCCCAGGCCACCTGATAGATCCGGTACACCACCACGTCGGTGGCGTGGAGCGGACCGCCGTCGGTGAGCACGTACACGTAGGTGAACACCTGGAACGACCCGATGACGCCCGTGACCAGGACGAACAGCACGACCGGGCGGAGCAGCGGGAACGTGACCCGCCAGAACCGCTGCCACGCACCGGCGCCGTCCACGCGGGCCGCGTCCAGGTACGCGGGCGGGATCCCCTGCAGCCCGGCGAGGAACACCGTCATCTGATAACCGAGCTGCACCCACACGCTGAGCAGCATCACCGCGAGCAGGGCCGTGCGAGGGTCGCCCAGCCAGTCCACCGGCGCGATCCCGACGGTGGCGAGCGCCCCGTTGAGCAGGCCGAAGTCTGGATTGAGCATCCACTGCCAGACCAGTGCGACGGCGACCACCGAGGACACATAGGGCACGAAGAACGCCGTCCGCACCCACTGCACCAGGCGCCCGGGCCGGTTGAGCGCCAGCGCGGCGATCAGGGCGAGCGCCATCGTGACCGGCACGTACAGGGCGTACACGGCGGTGTTCCGCAGCGAGAGGCCCACCAGCGGGTCGTCGCCCAGCGCGGCGAAGTTGGCGACCCCGACGAAGGGCCGGACCGGGTCCACCAGGCTCCAGCGATGCAGCGACAGCCACGCCGCGAACAGGATCGGGCCGGCCGAGAAGACCGCGAGGTGCAGGGCCGCGGGGGCGAGGAAGGTCCAGGCCGTCAGCGTCTCCCGGAACACGCGCGGCCGCGCGACCGCCCGTGCGCCCCAGACCGCCACCGCGCCGGCGGCGGGGCCGACGAGGCCCAGCGCCACGGCGAGCGTGGCCCAGCCGCCCCCGGCCGACTCGAGGGGCACCGCGCGCAGGGCGACCCAGCGCCCGGGGCCGAGCCGGGCCCGGGTGATCGCCCGGGGTCCCGCGGCCTCCACGACGCGCCGCACGCCCGGGTCTCCCGAATCCGCGGCGCTCACCGAGAGGCCGGTGCCCTGGACCACGCGGGCCACGGCCGCGAGCGGGACGCGCGACGGCGGCCCGGGGAGGCGCACGGGGGCATCCTGCACCAGCAGTCGCGCGTCCTGGAGCGCGCGGTCCGTGCTCCACGCCGCCGCTCGGCGCACCACGGCACCCGCCGCCACCCCGTGCGCGATGCTCGCCGCCGCGAACACCGCGAGCAGCGCCACCGCCAGCCGCCGCCGCCGGCCGACGCCCCACGTCACGCCGAGGCCGGCCAGCGCCGCCCACGCCCCGGTCGCAAGCAGCCCGCCGTCGGCCGGGGCCGCCCGGTCGGCGACCCAGGCGCCGCCGACGACGTCCCACTGGTCGCGGTCCTTGAGCGGGACGAGCGAGCCCCCGCCGATCCGGACGGTCGCGTCGCGGCCGGCGATCGCGCGCCATGCCGGCCGCGGCAGGCGGCCGGCGCCCGCGGCGAGGAGCGGGGTACGGACGGCGTACACTTCGATCGCCGCGGACCAGCCCGGCAGCGACCCGATGCGGCGGGCGGCGACGATCAGGCCCTGCGGATCGTACGCCCGCCCCGCGGGACGGGTCACGGTCGCGAGATACCCCGCGACAGCCGTAGCCGTCCGCTCGCCCAGCGTGCGCTCCGCACGCGACACGCCGGCGCGCGCCACGAGCACCGGCAGCGCCGCGGCGAGCCCCGCCGCACCGACCGCGAGCATCCGCCAGCGACGCATCACGCGGGTCACGGACCGCCTCCGGGGCGGCGCGCCAGGATACGGTCGATCTGGCGCGCGATGTCCCGGGCCGCCACGGCAGGGTCTTCGCCCCGCAGGGTGACGCGGTCCATCAGGTCGGGGAGCACGGCCTCGATCTCGCGCCACTCCTGGATGCGCGCGCCCCAGGGAATGCGCCCGTGCGCCGCGGCGCGGCGGAACACCGCCTCCCAGCCGAGCGTGTCGCGATCGGCGAGATCACGGGCGACCGCGTCGCGACTCGGCAGCTCGAGCCGCGCGGCGGCGCGGATGGCGAGCGCGACCGAGTCGGCCAGGAACGCCGCCAGCTCGATCGAGTGCCGGCGGTGGGGAGCCGCCACGGGGACCGCGACCCCCGCCGCATAGACCACGGTGGCCGGGGCGACGCCAGCCCGGTGCGGGATCTCCGCGAACCCCACCCGGAGACGCCCGTCGGCCACGTACGGCAGCAGGTTGGGCACCCAGAAGTGGCCGGCGGTGATCATGGCCACCCGGCCCGAGGCGAACAGCCGCAGGTTGTCGCCCATCGACTTGCGGAGGGTGCCGAACCGAGGGACCACGCTGTCACGCGTCACCCACCCGGTGTACCACCGGATGGCGTCCACCGTGGCGGGCGCGTCGAGGCACCCCGACGCGCGATCGCCGCCGGGACAGAGCACGTCGCCGCCGCCCGCCAGAATCCACGAGTTCCACATGAACACGCGGCGGTCGAATGTCGTGCCCCACTGGTCGATCGCACCGTCACCGTCGGTGTCGCGGGTGAGGGCCTTCGCCGCCGCCAGGAACTCGTCCCAGGTCCAGTCGGCGCCCGGGTACGCCAGCCCGGCGCGGTCGAACAGGTCCCGGTTGTATGCCACCACCATGGGCGTGTAGCCCTTGGGCAGGGCGTAGACGGCATCGCCGCGACGGAAGATCGCGAGCACGGTCGAATCGTACCCGGCGAGGTCCACGCCGAGGCGGCCGAGGAACGGCCGCAGGTCGAGCAGGACGCCACGGTCGGCGAAGGCCGGCACGTCGATGTTGTCCAGCAGGAACACGTCGGGCGGCGCGCCCGCCACCATCGACGTGAGGATGCGCTCGCGATACTCGGCCTGGCCCGTGCCGGCGCTCTGCTGTGTGACGCGGATCCCGGGGTACACCGCCGTGAACGAGTCGAGCACGTCCCGCTCGATCGCAGCCTCGAAATGGGAGGCCCAGTTGGCAAGCTCGAGCGTCACCGTATCGCGCGCCGTGCCCTCGGGCACGCAGGCGGCCCCGAGCCACAGCGCCGTCGCTACCGCCACCCCGCGCCGACCGCTCACCCGAGACGCGCCCCCGTTGCGTCGAAGAGATGCACCCGCGTCTGGTCGACCCGCACGCCGACCAGGTCCCCGGTACCGGGCCCCTTCAGCCCCCGGATCCGCGCCACCAGCCGCACCGCGCCCGCGTCGAGATGCACCAGCGTCTCGGCGCCGAGCGGCTCGATCATCCGCACCACCGCGTCGCCTTGTCCCTTGCCGGGGCCGACGAGGGCGACGTGCTCCGGCCGCACCCCGACCTGGAGGTCACCGGCCGGTACCGGCGCGAGCACCGGAACCGTGAGCGAGCCGGCGACCACGCCTCCCCCGTCCCCCGTCCCCCGTCCCCCGATGACGTTCATCCCGGGACTCCCCACGAACCGCGCCACGAACGCGTCGGCGGGCTGCTCGTACACCTCGCGCGGCGTGCCCAGCTGGCGCAAGGCGCCCTCGTGCAACACGGCGATGCGCCGCCCCATCGTCATCGCCTCGACCTGGTCGTGGGTGACGTAGATCATCGTGGCGCGCAGCGCGCGATGCAGGGCGAGCAGCTCGGCGCGCATCTCGCTCCGCAGCTGCGCATCGAGATTGGACAGGGGCTCGTCGAACAGGAACACCGCCGGCTCGCGCACGATGGCGCGGCCGAGCGCGACCCGCTGTCGCTGTCCCCCCGACAGCTCGGCCGGCCGCCGGTCGAGCAGGTCGCTCAGGCCGAGCCGCGCCGCCGCGTCCGCCACCCGCCGCGCGATGTCCCCCCGCGGGACGCGGCGCATCTCGAGCGGGAACGCGATGTTGCCGCGGACGCTGAAGTGGGGGTAGAGCGCGTAGTTCTGGAACACCATCGCGACGTCGCGGTCCGCCGGCGGCAGGTGCGTGACGTCGCGATCCCCGATGCGGATCTCGCCCGCGGTCACCTCCTCGAGGCCGGCGATGCACCGCAGGGCCGTGGTCTTGCCGCACCCCGACGGTCCGAGCAACACGACGAACTCACCGTCCTCGACGGCGAGCGACAGGGCGTGCAGGGCGGCGCGGTCCGCCCGCTCGAACGTCCTGGTGACCTCGCGCAGCGTGACGCCGGCCATGGGGGCAGAAAGCTACGGGCCGGTGCGGTCCCGCGGTAAGGAGTCCCCGGGCAGCTCGGTCGTGAACGCGAGGCTCACGATGCGCCATGCGTCGCCGTCCCGCAGCAGCTGGAACGCATCGATGCCGTAGTGCGTCGCGGGTGCCTCCCCCGCCATCCCGAAGGTGGCGCGGTACGTCGCCCACACCGCGGCGAGATCGCCGTACCGCCGGATCTCGTGACGCACCAGGCGCTCATCGAAGACCGCGAGGCGGTCGGGCCCGTCCCCGGTCCGCGCGAGAAACGTGTCGAGCGGGACCAGCTCGACCGCGGGCGCGGGGGCGCCCGGCGCCTGCCAGCGCGTCGCGATCAGCGCGCCCGGCCAGAACGACGCGCGGAACTCGGGCCACGCGCGCCGGCTGAAGCGGTCGTAGTAGGTCTCGAGCGCGGCGACGATGGCACTGTCGGCCGGGTCGGGCGCGGTCGCCGTCCGGGCGCCGCCTCCCGGTTCGATCCGCTCGATCCGGCACGCGGCCAGGGCCGCGAGGAGCACCAGGATGACAGCACGCATCCCGAAACATCCCCGTGGCGCCCCCCGGCGCGCAACGCATATACTCCCGGCGTGAGGACCCGTCACCGGTCTCGGACGGCGGCGGTCGTCGCCGCCGTGGTGCTCGGCGCCGCCTGCGAGGATCCGTTCGTCTTCAACCGGACGGGGCCGCCGTCGGTCGCGACCGTGACCGTCAGCCCGGGCGCCGCTCAGCTCGTCGCCGGCGACGTGCTCCCCCTCGTCGTCGCGCTGCGGGATTCCGCCGGCAACACGCTCGCCGGCCGCCCCGTCGCCTGGACCTCGCGCGCGCCCGCCGTCGTCGGGGTCGACAGCGCGGGCGTCGCCACCGCCCTGGCGCCCGGCACCGCGGTGGTCGTCGCGACCGCCGAGGGCAAGGCCGACAGCGCGACGCTCACCGTCATCCCCCTCGCCGTGACCGGTGTCGCCACCGGGGCGCTGCACACCTGTGCCGTCGCGAACACGGGCGCGGTCCACTGCTGGGGCTCGGGGCTCTACGGTCAGCTCGGGGCGGGATTCGTCACCTTCACCGAGCCGCTCCCGGTCCCGACGGCCGGCCTGGCGCCCTCCCGAGCCGTGGGCGCCGGCGGCGATCACGCCTGCGACCTGTCCCGCGACTCCACGGCGGCGTGCTGGGGCCGCAACGAGGACGGACAGCTCGGCCGCGGCGCGTCGCCCGGCGACCCCACCCGGCCCACCCCGGTCGTCGGCGGGCTGCGATTCGTCGCGATCGCCGGCGGTGACCGGCACACCTGCGCCCTCACCGGCGACAGCCTGGCGTACTGCTGGGGGGGCAACGTGGAGGGTCAGCTGGGCGACTCCCAGGCGCCGTCCCGCGCCACGCCCGGCGCGGTGGCCGGCGGCCACCGCTTCGGCCGGCTCTCGACCGGATGGCTCCACAGCTGCGCCATCGCGGGAGACGGCACGGCCTGGTGCTGGGGTGCGGACCACCGCGGCCAGCTGGGGGACAGCGCCGCCGGCGCCCACCGTCGCTACCCGGCGCGGGTCCGCGGCGCGACCGGGTTCACCGCCATCGCGGCAGGCGGCGAGCACGCCTGCGGTCTCCTCGGGCCGGAGATCGTGTGCTGGGGAGACAACACCCGCGGCCAGCTCGGAACCGGAGCGGCCGACTCCTTCGCGGTGACGCCCGTCGCCGTGGCGGCCGGCGCCGCCGCCATCGCGGTGACCGCCGGCGGCCGGCACAGCTGTGCGCTCGCCGCGGACAGCACGGCGTTCTGCTGGGGCGCCAACGACCGCGGACAGGTGGGCGATGGATCGACCCTCGACCGGCCCACACCCGTGCCCGTCGCGGGCGGCGCGCGGTTCGTGCAACTGGCCGCGGGCGGCGAGCATACCTGCGGCACGACCCCGGACGGCGTGGTGCGGTGTTGGGGCGCCGGGACGAGCGGGCAGCTGGGCGACGGCACGACGGTGGACAGTCCCCTGCCCGTCACGGTCGGCATGCCGACCGGCCACGCGCCCCCCCGGGCTACCGATACCACACCTCGACGTCGTGCGTCCCGGACGCTTCGAGCGTCACGGCGGCGTGGCGGCACCCCTCCCGTTCGCTGACGCGCGGCACGATCGGCGCCTCGTCGGCGCGCGCCTCGCCCGCTTCGCGGCCGCTCGGGAGCGCCGGCGCCACCGTGACGCCGACGGGCGGGCCACCGGTCCGCGTGATGCGCACACCGGTGTGATCCGTGCCGGCCCGCACGCGGACGTCGAGCGACGTGGCCCCCACTCGCAGTCCGCGCCATTCGCACGCCGGCCACTCCGGGGGCAGGTGCGGCGCGAGCGTGAGGCGCCGGCCGAGCGCGTCGGCCCTGGCGCCGAGCAGCCCCTCGACGATCGGCAGGACCAGCATCGCCGCCGACCAGGCCTGGTCCGGGCAGACGCCCGCCGCGCGCTCCTCGTCGCCCCGCAGCACTTCGTCGAACCCGCCGATCTGCCGGGCGAACGGCAGCCGCGCGTTGGCGCGCAGGTGCCCGAACCCCGCGGCGGCCCGATGGTGCCCGTACTCCGCCAGGCTCACCCACCCCGTACACAGCGGCCACACGGCCCCGCTGTGATAACCCGCGGGGCGATACAGCGGATCGCTCGTGCCGAGCAGCCGCACGCCCCAGGGCGCCGAGAACTCCGCTGAGTCCATCGCGGCGAACCACGCCGCCGCGCCGTCGGGGTCGGCAGTGCCGAGCAGCAGCGGCACGGCCGTGAGCGCGGTGCGGTGGCGCTGCGGCGAGCCATCCGGGAGGATCCCGAGCGCCCAGCCGTCCTCGGTCGTGAAGCGCCGCGCGATCGCCCCCCGGGCCCGCTCGGCTCGCTCGACCAGCTCGCCGGCGAGCGCGGTGCGGCCCAGCGCGCCGGCCACCGGTGCCAGCGTCCCGAGCGCCGCGGCCCAGACGGACGCGAGGTACAGCGTCACCCGCGCGCCCGAGAGCGGCCCCATCTCGATCCAGCCGTGGCCCACGCCCGCGTTCTCGATCAGCCCGTCGCCGTCGGCGTCGGTCGCGAGGCAGAAGCGGTAGGCGCGCTCGAGCCGGTCCCACGCGCCATCGAGGAACGCGAGATCGCCCGTCCAGGAGGCGTAGCGTCCGGCGAGCAGCAGATAGAGCGGCGTGCTGTCGGCGGCGTCGTAGTGCGCGAGGCCGCTGGTGGTCACCTCGTGCGGCACCTTGCCGGTGACGTCCTGCGCGCCGCCCAGGAACCGCAGCACGAGGCGTGGCGTGAGGAAGTCACCGGCGGCGAGCTGGGCGAGCGCGGTCCAGCAGGCGTCGCGGCCGAAGAACCACGCGTAGCCCGGGCGGCCGTCACCCCATCCCGGGCGGGACGGCGCGTACCCGGCGACGAGCGAGCGGCCCACGCCGGGGGTGTCCACCACGAACGCATCCAGCCGCACCTTGGCCCACTCGAGCGCGCGATTGAGCGCGTCATCGGGCGAGCGGAGGCGGACGCCGCCCTCGCGCACCTCGCGCTCGTGGCGGCTGCGCCGCTCGGCGAAGCCGCGCACCCCCTGCCCCGCCCAGGCACGCACGGCGGTATCGAGCTCGGCGCGGGAGCCCCCGGCCACGATGCCGAGCCGCAGCGGCTCCTCGAGCGCCGCCCGCACCCGGACCGCGATCGCCGGGCGCCCCGCCACCGCGCGAACGTCCCACTCCACCCGCCGATCGGCCGCGAACAGCGCCACGGTCCCGGCGGCGTTCGTCGCGAGGAGCGTCCGGCCGTCGGGCCCCGCCCGCCAGCGAAGGTCGCCATCCGACGCGGCGTCGTACGGCCACATGCGCCGCAGCTCGGTGGTCCACGCGAGGTCGAGCTCGGCCGCGACACGGATCCCGCGAGCGCGCCCCACTTTCTCGGCGCGGTACTCGAGCAGTACCACCGGCTGCTCGAGCGCCGTGGTGACGGTCTCCTCGACGATGCGGTTGCGGCTGACGAGGTGCCGCTGCACGACGGTGGGCGCGAGCTGCGCGTCGCGCACCAGCGGGGCTTCACCCCCGATGGTCACCGCGAGTCCCGCGAGCACCCGGTGCGGGTGCACCCAGATCTCCCGGACCCCCGCCTGCTCGCCGCCGGTGACGAGCGCGCGCCGGCCGGCGAGCGACCAGGGGGCGTCGTCCAGCGCGCGCGAGTCCACGTGCAGGTCGGAGTCCAGCCCCGGGAACGCGCCGTCGAGAGTCGGCGCCGCGGGGACCGACAGCGTGTCGTCCGGGAATGCCGTGCGGCCCGGCGCCGGCCAGTGCGCCACGGGCCCCGCCCGGGTGGCGTGCGGGATCGCGGCGCCGACGAGCGCGTTCGCCAGCAGCACTCGCAGCTGGGGCGCGAGCCGCGCGTCGCCGGCCCCAACCACCACGAACGCCCCGATACACAACACCCCCCCGCCACCCACCGCGTACTCCCACGCCACCACGCGATCCGCGTTGAGGTGGATATAGGAGCGCTCACACCCGACCACCGCCCCGCCGCGAGGACGGCGGCCGCGGGCGTACGTCGCCTGCGCGTACCGCTCACCCTCGCTGGGTGCCCACACATAGGTCCCCTGCCCCAGTCCCGCGAACAGCGGGTGTGGGCCGTGCCCGGCGATGCCGCGGACGTGGGGGAAGGCGTGGTGGTCGCGCAGCTCGGGGAACCACAGCTCATCGTCCGCGTGTCGCCACGTGCGCGTGAGGACGTCGTTGGGCCCATCCCGCTCGAGTCCCAGGGCGACGACGCGGGCCGCGGCGCGCTGCGTGAGCAGCAGCCGTCCGCCGCGCTCGAGCCACGCGCGCAGGGTGTCGCGCGGCAGCGGCGGGGGTTCGTCCGTCGCGTGCACCCAGCACACCTCCACGTCGCCGAGCGGCTCGGCGCCGCGCGCGAGGACCTCGAGGTCGAGGCGCTCCGCGACCACACCCTCGAGCGTGGCGAGCCACTCCCACGCCGCCGCCGCGTCGTGCCCGACGCCAAGGAAGGCGACCCGGCGCACTAGAATGCGACCGTCACGGGCTGGCCGACACGGCCGCCACCCGCCAGCCGCCCGTCGACCGACACCGTGAAGCGCGGCCCGGCGAGGCGGACCGTGAGGCGGTGCCCGGCGACGGACACACGATCCAGCACCGCCCGTCGCACGCCCAGGCGCAGCGGGTGGACCGTCACACCGGTCGCGCCGTGGGGCAGCACCCCCATCACGTGCGAGACGATCAGGTCGTTCAGCCAGGAATGCTGGTAGTCATCGATGCCGCGATACTCGGAGCCGCGCCCGGTGAACGGGTGGTAATGCTCGAAGCAGTTGGGACGGTCGGCGTCCCCGCCGAAGGTCATCATCCGCACGAACCGCCGCAGCAGGTGGCCGAGACGCGGCGCGAAGGCCGGACGGTGGGCGCGCACCACGCGGGCCAGGGCCTCGATGACGTGCGCGTTGGTCATCGGCCACACCCGCCCGTTCCACGGGCAGTTGTGCCGCCGGCCGCGCCATCGCGCGTCGGGATCGAACAGCGGGTCGTCCACGCTCGACGAGGGCACCGGGTAGGGCGTCCAGAACTCGCGCGGGTCGAAGAGGTGGCGGCCCAGTGCCGCCACATGGGACCCGTCCACCAGGTCGGTGAGGTACGGGTAGAAGCAGACGGCGGCCTTCACCCCGGTGCAGGCACCCGTCGCCGGGTCGACGTCCGAGAACATCCCCAGCCGCGCGTCCCACATGTGCGCGCGGATCGCGCGCCCGGTCGTCTCGGCGTGGCGGCGCCAGGCGTCCTGCGCGTCCGGCTGGACCTCCGCCGCCAGGTGCTCGAGGGCGCGGAACAGGCGGTAGGCGTACACCGTCACGTCGACGCCCTTGAGCGGCGCCCCGCCCTGCCACCCGCGACGGTCGGCCGTGGGGTCCACGGCCTGATAGCGCGACATGTACTCCTGACCCGTCTCGTAGTGATTGAGGACGTCGATCATCCCCGAGCCGTCGCCGGCGCGGCTCTGCGCGAGCCACGTCCCGTACCGAGCCAGGCCCGGATACACCTCCGCGCGGAACGCGGGGTCGGGATGGACCGCGTCGAGCGCCAGCAGGGCCCCGCCCCAGTCGGCGTGATAGAAGTCCGTGCCCTCGAGGTGGTCCGCGTAGATCCGCCCGTGGAACGCCCCGTCCGCCTTCTGGTGCGCGAGGAAGGTGCGCAACACGCCCCGGGCCCACTCCGGGTCACCGTACCAGCGCAACTCGCGCAGATGGCACTGCGCGCTGTAGGTGATCGGCACGTGGAAGTACGCGATGCCCTCGCACACGGTCGGGTACCGGTAGTTCGGCGCCCCCGGAGCGAGGCCGTTGAGTCGCAGGCCGTACCAGCGATGCCACCAGTGCCGCTCGAGGTACGGGTCCGAGCAGCGGAACGCGGGAACGGAGGCGAAGAATCGCTGCCAGGCCGTGCGGGCATCCGATACCCGGGGCGGACGGCGGCGGACGGGGGCGGACCGGGGCGCACGGCGCGTCCCGACGAGGGCGAGGCCCAGACTGGCCGAGCAACGGGCGACGCCCCGGGGGGGCACGCGCACCCGCCGCTGCAACGCGACGAACACGAGGCCACGCTCGGCGATCCCCGCGAGCGCGAGGCGCCCGTCGAGCCGGCCGGACCGCCGCCATCCGTCGAAGAACGGCGTCAGCTCGAGGCGTGGCGGTAACACGGGGCTCGACGCCTCGGCCCGGACCGCCGCCCGCGACTGTGCCGCCGGAGTGAGCGCGAGCCGGTGCTCGACCACGGCATCGTGTCCCTGCCGGTCGCGTACGCCCGACCGCCAGACCAGATCGCCGCCGTCCGGGCGCACGGCGCCCCGCACGGACTCGCCGTCCACGGCCGTCCACGCCACGACGTCCACGACCACCGACCGGCGCCCACGGTTGGCGAGCGCCCACTCCGAGACCAGGGTGCCGCCCGTCACCCCGCGGGTCTCCGTGGCTCGCAGCGGTCCCGCCGCGTGCGCGAGGGTCAGCACGCCCGGGCGCCACGATCGGCG
Organism: Gemmatimonadales bacterium; assembly: GCA_035620935.1. Classification (GTDB taxonomy): domain Bacteria; phylum Gemmatimonadota; class Gemmatimonadetes; order Gemmatimonadales; family GWC2-71-9; genus SZUA-544. The sequence continues at coordinate 358 of DASPFU010000175.1, read as the reverse complement.
CATGCAGCGGGTGGGCAGGAGGACGCCGTCCGCGACGAGGCTCACGGTGAACAGCGGACGCACGGCGTACTGGTAGAGGTGGGCCTCGTCCCAGAACCCCGGGGACTCGAGCCACTGCGGGAACGGCGGCGCCCAGAGGAGGCCGTCGCCATTCCCGAGGTACCACTTGTCGGGACGCGGCGGGAGCCTGGCGGGCACGTGCCTAATGTCGCCGCCCGCGAGCGCGGCCGCAATCGGCGCGTTGCGCCAGCCGCGCGCCCGGGCGATACTCACGTAACCAACGGACCACCGACCCGGAGCGACCGTTCATGGCCCATACCCTGCCGCCCCTGCCCTACGACGTCGCGGCGCTCGAGCC
>DASPFU010000174.1:0-19855 GCA_035620935.1 Gemmatimonadales bacterium | reverse complement strand
GACGGCGAGCGCGGCCGCCGCGTTGCGCAGGTTGTGCAGACCGGGCACCCGCAGGCGCAGGTCCACCATGCCTCCCGGCAGCACCACCCGGGCGCGCGAACCGGTCGCGTCGAGCGCCGGATCGGTGATGCGCACCTCGGCGTCCGCGGCGAGGCCTACCCGCCACACCGCCGCGCCGACCCGTGCGGCCACGCGCGTCGCGCCCGGGTCGTCGGCCCCGGCGATCACGCGCCGTGCGCGCCCGGCGAACTCGGTGAACGCGTCCTCGAGCGCCGCCACCGTGCCGTAGCACTCGAGATGGTCCGCTTCGACGTTGTTCACCACCGCCACCGCCGGTGTGAGCGACAGGAATGCGCGGTCGTATTCGTCCGCTTCGGCCACGAACAGGTCCACGCCCCCGACGCGCGCGTTGCCGCCCCAGCGAGCCACCCGGCCGCCGGCGAGGCCGGTGGGGTCGCGCCCCGCGGCGGCGAGCGCCTCCGTGACCATCACCGTGGTGGTCGTCTTGCCGTGCGTCCCGGCGACGCCCACCAGGGTGCTGCCGGCCACGAGGCCCCCCAGCGCGTCCGCGCGACGGACCACGGGCACGCCCAGCGCCCGCGCCCGCTCCAGCTCGGGATGGTCACTGGGGACCGCGGCAGTCACCACAACGGCCCGCGCCCCGGCTACGTGCCCGGGATCGTGCCCCTGCCGCACGTCCACCCCCAGGCCCGCGACATCCGCGGCGCCCGAGGCATCCGTATCGCAACCCGTGATGGCGACCCCCCGGTGCCTGGCGATGAGCGCCAGAGCCGCCATCCCCGCACCGCCGATCCCCATGAAGTGGACAGGCCGGGGATCCCCGGGGACAAATAAGGTCATCTGTGGGTAGCTAATATACGGATTTGACTGGACTTGCGAAAGAGCGGGCGTCACGGAGCCAGTGTCAATATTCTTGACACTATCTGCCGAGCCGAGTTCGGCCGACCGCGCGCCCGCGCGGCGCCCGCCAGAGCGGCGAGCCGGTCGGGGTCGGCCAGGAGGTCGGTGATCAGGCGTCCCAACCCGTCGCCCGTGACGTCGTGTTCGGGGAGGTGGATCGCGGCGCCCGCCGCCGCGAGCGTGCGCGCGTTGTGCGCCTGATGATCGGCGGCGGCGGTGGGCAGCGGCACGAGCACCGACGGCCTGCCCCAGGCGCACAGCTCCGCGGTCGTCATCGCGCCGGCCCGGCATACGACGAGATCGGCCGCGCGGTACGCGGTCGCCATCGGATCGAAGAAGCCGCGGACCGCGACGCGCCCCGGCGCGGCGTACCCCGCGCACGCCGCGAGGTGGCCCGCGCCGGTGCCCCACAGCACGTTGACGCCGGCGAGCGCGCCGCCCGCCAGCGCGGCGATGAGGGCCTGATTGAGCGCGCGCGCCCCCTGACTGCCTCCGACGACGAGCACGGTAGGGCGGGCGGGGTCCAGACCGAACTCCGCGAGCGCGGGCTCGCGCGGGCCCGGTACCGGCGGCCGGATGGGATTACCCAGGTCGAACACCGTCGTGCGCGAGCCGGGCCGCAGCCGCGCACGCGCTTCCGGGAAGCCGAGGTGCACCTGGCGCGCGCCGCGCGCGAGCAGGCGCGTGGCGATGCCCGGCCACGCATTCTGCTCCTGCAGCGCCGTCGGCACACCGCGCCGCTGCGCCCGCCAGACCACCGGTCCGCTGGCGTACCCGCCCGTGCCCACGACCACGACCGGCCGCTCGGCAGCGAGCACGCGGCCCACCGCGCGCCACGCGCGGACGCCGGTGACCGGCCAGCGCAGGTTGCGCCACCACGCGTGACGATAGATCGGCTCGAGGGGCAGGAGATGGTACCGGTAGGGATGCCGGGGCAGGACGAGCGCCTCGATACCCCGTTCCGCGCCCACGAAGACCGCCTCGGCATCGGCACGTTCGGCGCGCAACGCCTCCGCGAGCGCCAGGGCGGGCATCAGGTGCCCGCCCGTTCCGCCGCCCGCGAACAGGACCTTCACGCCGCGTCGCGCGGCGGGCGCCGCCGCCCGGCCTGGCCGATGCTCGCCAGGATGCCCATCGCCGCGAGTGATACGAGGAGCCCCGACCGGCCGTAGGACACGAACGGCAACGGGATGCCCGTCGCCGGGACGACCGCGAGGTTCACGCCGATGTGGAGCAACGCGGCGAGTCCGATCATCGCGGTGTGGCCCGCCGCGAGGAAGGCGCCGAACGGATCGGGCGCGGCGCGGGCGATGCGCGCGCCGAGCCAGATCAGCGTGCCGAACAGCGCGGCCAGCACCACCACGCCCAGGAACCCCCACTCCTCGCCGATGGTCGAGAAGATGAAATCGGAGTACGCGTACGGCAGGTAGCCCAGCTTCTGCTGGCCCTGTCCGAACCCGACGCCGAACACCTGCCCCGCCCCGATCCCGATGAGGGATTGATCCACCTGCGACAGCGCCTCCTCGGGCGCGGCGCCGGAATTGAGGAACGTCAGCACCCGCGCCAGCCGGTACTGCGCACTGGCGACGGCACCGTAGAGCAGCGGCACGGCGATCGCGCCCAGCAGCAGGAAGTGCCCGATGCGGACGCCGGCCGCGAACAGGACCACCCCGGCGCCCAGCGCCGTGAGGATGGCCATGGACAGGTTCGGCTCGAAGAAGATCATCAGGACGAGCGGGCCGGCCACCACGAGCACCGGCAGGAGACCGCGGCGGAAGGTCCGGATCTGGTCGCCCTTCTTCGCCGCGAGCATCGCGACCCAGAGGACGACGGCGAGCTTGGCGAGCTCCGACGGCTGGAAGGACAGGCCCGCGATCTGGATCCAGCGTCGCGCACCGTTCTGGGTCGGGGCGATGGCCTCGGTGAACGGCAGGAGGGGGATCAGCAGCAGCACGCCGGTGATGGCGACGAGCGGCCAGGCCACGGCGCGCCACCACCGGTAATCGAGCCGCGCCAGCACGCTCGCCGCCAGCCCCCCCACTACCACCCCGAACGCCTGGCGCAGCGCGAACGTCGAGCCGACCTGTCCGCCGTTGAGCAGGCTCGAGGCCCCGTATATCGACGCGACCCCCCCCACGCACAGCACCGCCACCACCACCGCCAGCAAGCGGACCTCCCAGCGGGCGGTCACTGCGCTTCCGCGAGCGCGCGGAACCGCGCGCCGCGCTCCTCGTAATTGTGGAACATGTCGTAGCTCGAGCACGCGGGCGAGAGCAGCACGGCGTCCCCCGGGCGGGCGCGGCGGGCCGCCCGCGCCACCACGTCGTCGAAGCTGCCGCCGCGCTCGAGCGGCACCGTCCCGGTGAGGTCCCGTTCGACCAGGGAGCCGGCCTCCCCGTACGCCACGATGCCGCGGCAGCGGCCGGCGAGGAGCGGCGCCAGACCCGTGTACGGCTCGCCCTTGTGACGTCCGCCGAGCAGCAGCACGAAGGGGCGGTCCATGGCGGCGAGCGCCACGCGGGTCGACGCGACGTTGGTCGCCTTGGAGTCGTTGATCCACAGCACGCCGCCGACTTCGCGCACCGGCTCGAGCCGGTGCGGCAGCGCGCGGAACGTGCGCAGGGCCGCCGCAAGCCGATCCGGGGCCGCCCCCGCCGCGCGGGCGGCCAGCGCCGCCGCGAGCGCGTTCGCCACGTTGTGGTCGCCCAACAGGTGGAGATCGTCGCGGCGCAGCAGCGGCGCATCGCCCAGGCGCAGGATCCGCGCCGGCCCGTCGTACCAGCCGTCCGCCGGACCACCGAGTGAGAAGCGCACGGCGCGCCCCGATACGCCACGCGCGAGGTCGAGCACCGCGGCATCGTCGGCGTTCAGCACCCAGACGTCGCCCCGTCGGGCGTTGCGGAACAGCAGGCGTTTGTCCCCGTAGTAGGCCGCGAGGTCCGGATAGCGGTCGAGGTGATCGGGCGCGAGGTTCGTGAGCACGCCGACGTCGGGCGCGAATCCCGGACTGTCGTGCAGCTGGAACGACGATACCTCGACGGCGAGCCAGTCGTAGCGCTCTCCGGTCACCGCGATGTCGGCGAGGGGCCGGCCGATGTTGCCGGCCGCCGTCGCCGCCACGCCGGCCCCCTCGAGGAGATGCGCGATCAGCGCGGTGGTGGTGGTCTTGCCGTTGGTGCCGGTGATCGCGATGCAGCGCGTGCCCCGACCCGACAGCGCGCGCCACCCGAGGTCGAGCTCCGACACGATCGCCACCCCGGCCTCCCGCGCGGCGGCGACGGCCGGGGCCTCGGGCGGTACCCCCGGTGACACGACCAGCGCGGCGGCGCGGCGGAGGCGCGCGAAATCATGTCCCCCCGTCCCCACCGTCACACCCGCGAGCGCCCGCAGGCGCGCGACGGCGTCCGTGTCGCCCGGTGTGGCCGCGTCGCTCGCGTAGACGCGCACGCCCGCACGGGCGAGCAGGCGCGTGGCCGCCACGCCGCTCCGCCCCAGCCCGACGACCGCGACCTCGGTCCCGGGGGCGCGCCAGGCGTCGGGGATCACCGCACCTTGAGCGTCGCGAGCGCGATCGCCGCGCACAGCACCCCGAGGATGTAGAAGCGCATCACCACCAGCGGCTCGGGCCAGCCCAGCTTCTCGAAGTGATGGTGCAGCGGCGCCATCCGGAACACGCGATGCGCGTCGGCGTACTCCTTGCCCCGGGTGCGACGGTGCCAGCGGTACACCGACACCTGGAGCATCACCGACAGGATCTCCGCCACGAACACGCCGCCGACGAGCAGGAGAAGGAACTCGGCCTTCAGCAGGATCGCCACCGTCCCGAGCGCGCCGCCGATCGCGAGCGCGCCGGTGTCGCCCATGAACACCTGCGCCGGGTGGGCGTTGAACCACAGGAACCCGAGCGCCGCCCCGGCCAGCGCACCGCAGAAGATCGTCAGCTCCCCCGCACCGGTCAGGTGCAGCACGCCGAGGTAGCGGGCCGCATCCACCCGCCCGAACAGGTAGGCGAACACCGCGAACGCGCCGGCCGCGATCGCGGTGAGCCCCGCGGCGAGCCCGTCCAGGCCGTCGGTGATGTTCACGGCATTCGACGAGCCGGTGACCACCACCGTGACGAACGGCAGATAGAGATACCACGGGAGCACGAGCAGCACGTACTTGAGCAGCGGCAGCTGCGTGGAGGTCGCGGGAGCGATCGAGCTGAGCGGCGCAATGAGCAGCACGACGCCGAGCGCCAGCCCGAAGGAGATCTGCCCCGCGAGCTTGCCGCGGGCCACCAGCCCCTGGGACTTGCCGCGGACGATCTTGAGGTAATCGTCGAGGAACCCGATCGCCCCCATCCACAGCGTGGCCCCCACGGCCACCAGCGCGAAGGGATTGTCGAGCCGGGCCCACAGCAGCGTCGGGATCACCGTCGCCAGGATGATGATCAGCCCGCCCATGGTCGGCGTGCCACGCTTGCCGTGGTGCGACGCCGGGCCTTCGGCGCGGATCACCTGCCCCACCCCGCGATCGCGCAGTGCGCGGATGATGCGCGGTCCCACCACGAAGCCGAGCAGCAGCGCCGTCACCGTCGCGCCGGCCGCGCGGAACGTGATATAGTTGAACAGGTTGAACAGGATGTGCTGCTTGGCCAGCGGCGCGAGCAGGTGATAGAGCACGACCGGTCTCCGCCCCGTCAGTTGAGGTGGCGCAGCACCCGCTCGAGGGCGACGCCGCGCGACGCCTTGAGCAGGACGACTTCGTTGCCCCGCAGGGCGCCTCGCAGCACGGGGCCCAACCCGTCGGCATCGGCGGCGGTGATCAACCGGTCGCCCAGCGCCGGCGCGGCACCGGCGAGCGCCGGCACGAACTCCCCCACCGCCCCCACCAGCGCCGGCGACGCGGCGAGGATGTCGCGCGCCGCCGCGGCGTGCAATCTGCCACTCTCGGGCCCCAACTCCAACATCGACCCGACCACGACGGCGAGGGGGCGCCCCCGCCGCGTCGCCAGCCAGCGCGCCAGCTCGAGGGCCGAGCGCAGCGACGCCGGGTTGGCGTTGTAGGTATCGTCGATCACGAGGAGGCCGCCGACCTCGCGCAGGGCGCCCCGCCCGCCGGGCAGCGCCACGTCCGCCAGGGCGGGCACCGCCGCGGCCGGCTCGACCCCCGCCGCCCCGGCGGCCGCGAGGGCCACCATCGCATTGTCGATCTGGTGGAACCCGACGGCGGGCACCGTGACCGTGTGTCCCTGCCAGGTGAGGCGCACGCGCCCCTCGTCGTCCAGCCCCGCCGCGTCGGGTCGCACGCCCGCGTCGGCACCCCGGCCCGCCACGATCACCGTCCCGGCACGCCGCCGCGCGCCCTCCGCCAGCGCCGGCGGCTCCGTTCCCACGACGGCCACCGCGACGCCGTCCAGCAGGGCGAGCTTCTCCAGCAGTACTCCGTCGAGCGAGCCGAACCCCTCCACGTGCGCGTAGCTCACGTTGGTCACGACGCCGATGGTCGGCTCGATGACGGCGCGCAATCGGGCGATCTCGCCCGGCAGACTGGCGCCCGCCTCGATCACCAGCGCCCCGGCGTCGGCCGGCGCGGCGAGGATGGTGAGCGGGACGCCGACGAGGTTGTTGAGGTTGCCCGTCGTCGCGTGCACACGGAACCGCGCCGCGAGGGCCGCCCGCAGCATCTCCTTGGTGCTGGTCTTGCCGCTCGACCCGGTGATCGCGACCACCGGCGCGTCCGCGGGCAGCGCGCGCCGCCGGGCACGGGCCAGCGCGCCCAGCGCGGCGAGCGTGTCCGGCACCGGGAACAGCGCCAGCCCTTCGACGGGGGGCGTCCCGGCACGCACGACCGCACCGGCCGCCCCTCGCGCCCGCGCCTCCCCGAGGAACGCGTGCGCGTCGAAGCGCTCGCCGCGGAGCGCCACGAACAGCTCGCCGCCGGCGAGCGTGCGCGTGTCGGTCGCGATCGCGGTGAACCCCGCGCCGCCGGGATCCGCGGTGCCGAGCACCTCGGCCACCCGGCGCGGTGTCCAGCCCGCGCTCATGCGCTGGGGTCGCTGTTCCGCATTCCGCGTTCCGCGTTCCGCATTCGCCTACTCTCCTCCCAGCTCCCGCACGATCTGCCGCTCGTCGAACGGGAACTTCCGGGTGCCGACGATCTGGTAGGTCTCGTGCCCCTTCCCCAGGAGCAGCACCGTGTCGCCCTCGTGCGCGATCGCCAGCGCGCGGGCGATCCCGTCGCGGCGGTCGTGGAACCGCTCGTGCGGGCGGCCCCCCAGCCCGGCGGCGATGTCGTCGAAGATGCGGTCGGGGTCCTCGGTGCGCGGATTGTCCACCGCGAGGATCACGACGTCGGCGAGCCGTCCCATCGCCTCGCCCATCGGGGCGCGCTTGCCGCGGTCGCGGTCACCGCCCGCGCCCGACACGACGATCACGCGGCCCCGGGTCAGAGGCCGCACCGTCTCGATGGCCCGCTCGATGGCGTCGGCGGTGTGCGCGTAGTCCCGCAGCACGGTGCACGGACGGGCGGCGAGGCGCTCCATGCGGCCGGGCACCTGCGGCGCCCGCGCCAGCCGCTCCGCGATGCCCTGCACCTCGAGGCCGAGCCCCCAGGCGCACGCCGCGACCCCCAGCACGTTGGCGACGTTGAACCCCCCGAGCAGGGGGAGGCGGACCGCCGCATCGCCGGTGGGCGTGACCAGGGTGAACCGGGCCCCGGAGGCGGACAACTCCACGCCGCGGGCGGTGACCTCGCCACCGTGCTCCCCGAAGTGGATCCGCCGCCGCCCGCTGCGCCGCAGGCGCTTCCACGCCGGGTCGTCCGCATTGACGACTTCGAGACCGAGCGGCGCCAGGTGCTCCAGCAGCCGCGCCTTGGCCTGGAAGTAGTCCTCGAGCGTGGGGTGGTAGTCGAGGTGATCGCGGGTGATGTTGGTGAAGATGGCCGCCTGGAAGCGCAGGCCGTCGACGCGCCCCTGGTGGAGGCTGTGCGACGAGACCTCCATCGCGACCCCGCGCGTGCCGCGCCGCACCAGCTCGGCGAACGTCGCCTGCAACCCGACCGGGCCGGGTGTCGTGAGCGAGCCGGCCTCGCTCGGCACCGCGGCGCCCGTGTGGTCGAACGCGCCGAGCGTGCCCATCGAGCCGAAGGGCTCGAGGGCGGAGAGCACGTGGCGGCCGAGCGTGACGGTGGTGGTCTTGCCGTTGGTGCCGGTGACGGCCACGAGCGTGAGGCGGTCCGCCGGACGTTCGTACCACGTCTCCGCCGCCACCCGCGCCGCACGCCGGCCGTCGCGCACGACGACCTGCGGAAGGGCGACCTCCTGGATCGCCTCGACCAGTGCCGCGGCCGCGCCGCGGGCCGCCGCGTCGGCCACGAACCCGTGGCCGTCCACGGCCGTGCCCCGCACGGCGCAGTACAGCGCGCCGGGGTCGAGGTGGCGGGTGTCGGCGGTGAGACCCGCGATCTCGGGCAGCGGGTCCGGCGCACGCACCAGCAGCCCGGCGCCGTCCAGGGCGTGCACGATCGCGGCGAGCGACGTCACGGCCGCGACTCCGCGAACAGGGTGACCAGCGCACCCGCGGGGGCGCGCTCGCCCGCGGGAGGCCACGTCCGGTCGGCGGTGCCCCAGCCGCGCAGGACCACGCGGAACCCACGCCGGTGCAGCGTGTGCACGGCTTCCCGCACCGTCCGACCCGACACGTCGGGCACGGTCCGCGCCGACGCCGGCGCCGTCGTGTCGGGCCGGTAGGGCCAGGCCACCACGTAGGGCACCACACCGGCGTCCTCGTCGAGCGGCGCGCGAGGCGCGGGCGGGACGGCCGTGGCGAGGCGTGAGCGGTCGAGCGCCACGGTGCGCGCGGCCAGCGCCTGCTCCAGCACCGACCGGGTCACGGGCGCGGCGGTCTGTGCCGCGAAATAGCTGCCCTTGCGGGGATTGTCGATCTTCACGACCAGCACGAGTTGCGGCTCGTCGGCCGGGAAGATCGCCGCGAACGACGCGACGTACTGACCGGGCACGTACCGGCCCTCGACCACGCGGCGCGACGTTCCGGTCTTCGCCGCCAGGGGGAACTCGGTGAGCGCCGCCGCGGTCCCGGTCCCGGACTCCACCGCGCCGGCCAGCAGCTCGCGCAGGCGCGTGGCGGTCTCGCGCGACACCGCCCGGCGCACGGGCTCGGGCCGGTGCCGGTAGGCCACGTCGCCGTCGGGCGCGCGGATCTCGCGCACCAGCGTGGGCTGGAGCAGCACGCCGCCGTTGGCGAGCGCGGCGTACGCCGCGGCCACCTGCAGCGGCGTGGCGGCGAACTCGTAGCCCATCGCCAGGCTCGCGGCCGAGAGGCGCGTCCAGTCACGCGGCAGGCGCAGCCGCCCGGGCGACTCCGACGGGAACTCCACGCCGGTCGGCGCGCCGAAGCCGAACGCGCGCAGCGTCTCGAACTGCTCCTCGGGCGACAGTCGCGACGCGAACTTCACCGTTCCCACGTTGCTCGACACCCGAATCGCGTCGGCGAGCGTCATCCGCGTCAGCCGGTGCTCTTCGTCGTCCTCGATCACCCGGTCCCGCGTGACGTAGCGGCCTCCGTCCCCCGACACCGTCTCGGCGGGCCCGACCCGGTCCCGCTCGAGCAGCCCCGCGGCGACGAAGACCTTCGCCGTCGAGCCGGGTTCGTAGGAGTCGGTGAAGGCACTGGCCCGCGTGGCCCCGCCCTCCCGCCGTGCGGCGACCGCGAGGATTTCCCCCGAGGCCGGATCGAGCATCACCACGTCGCCGCCCTCGGCGTCCATGCGGCGCAGCGCCTCGTCGAGAGCCCGCTGGGCGATCTCCTGGAGCTCGCCGTCCAGCGTGAGCACGACGTCGTGCCCGGCGACGGGATCGGCGATGAGGCGCGCCGGGGACTCGTACGCACGGCCGGCGCGGTCCTTGAGCACCACCGCGGCTCCCGGCGTGCCGGCGAGCAGCGTGTCGAGGGTGCGCTCGAGGCCCGACGCGCCGCGCCCGTCGTCCCCGAGCCGCCCGATCATCGCCTGTGCGAGACCGGCCGACGGATAGAAGCGATTGAGCACCGGCTCGAGATGTACGCCGCGCACGCGTCGCAGCGGCTCGATCTGCACCGATGTGTACGGTCCCGCGAAGTAGGCGTAGCGGCGGTCGCGGGCGCGTCGCACCGTGCGGTCCGACAGACCGAGTCGGCGCGCGATCAGCGCCCAGTCGGCGGAGGGACGCCGCAACTCGTTGCGCGCGACCCCCACGTGATAGGTCTCCTGGGTCACCGCGAGCGGTGTGCCGTGGCGGTCGTACAGCGTCCCCCGACGCGCCGGCAGCACGATCCGGTCCGTACGCCGGGCCTCGGCCCGCGCCGCCCAGCGCTCGCCCTGGATCACCTGCACCTGCGCGGCGCGCGCCACCAGCGCACCGAGCAGCAGGAGCAGCACCCACTGCACGACCTGGATCCGGACGGCGGGCCGTGCCACCGCTACCGCTCCGTCGCGCCGGGCGCGGGCAGGATCACGATCTCCGAGTCGGCCGGGAGGCGCAGGCCGAGTCCCTCGGCGCGGGGCACGAGCGTCGCGCGGCTCTGCGCGGTACCGAGGCGACGGAGCGCGGCGCTCTTCCGACCGTCGAGCTGGAGGCGGCGCTGCCGCGTCTCATCGAGGGTGCGCGCCAGACGCAGCCCCGCGGTGGTGCGCGCCGCGACGGCCCACAGGGCGCCGAGCACGGCCAGCAGCCACAGCGCGAACCAGAACCGGCCCCTAACCGCCATCGGCGACCTCGAAGATCCGCAGCCGCGCCGAGCGGGCCCGGGGGTTCGCCGCCACCTCGGCAGCGTCCGGCTGGACGCCGCGGGGCGCGGGACGGCGCCCGAGCGGGTGCCCCCGGCACGTGCACACCGGCTGGCGGGGCGGACACACGCACGCGCGGGCCCACTCGCGAAACGCGTGTTTCACGATCCGGTCCTCGCCCGAGTGATAGGTGATCACGCCGAGCTGGCCGCCCGGCGCGAGCGCATCGCGCAGCGCGGGGAGGGCCCGCGCGAGCTCGCCGAGCTCGTCGTTCACGGCGATGCGCAGCGCCTGGAAGAGGCGCGCGAACACCGCCGGCCCCGCGCGCGGACCGTGGACCTCGCGGATCGCGTTGACGAAATCGTCGCTCACGCGGAACGGCGCGCGCAGGCGGCGGCGCAGCACGCACCGCGCCAGGACGCGCGCGCGCGGCTCGTCGCCATAGTCGGCGAAGGCCTCCGCCAGGCGCTCCGCCGCCCAGGTGTTGAGCACATCGGCGGCCGTGGGACCCTCCCCCGGGGTCATCCGCATGTCGAGCGGCGTGCCCGGGCGGAACGTGAAGCCCCGCTCCGCGCGGTCGAGCTGGGCCGACGAGACGCCGAGGTCCAGCAGCACCCGGTCCGGTCGGCACATCGCCACTGCCGCGAGTGCGGCCGGCGCACCGAACGATGCGGCCAGGTAGCGCACTCCCGCGTCGCCCAGGCGGGCCCGGGCGGCGGCCAGCGCATCCGGGTCACGGTCGATCGCCAGCACCTCCGCGCCGGCTTCCCGCAGCAGCTCGGCGTGCCCGCCGCCGCCCACGGTCGCGTCCACGGCGCGACGCGACCCGTGCGCCCACGCGCGCACCGCCTCGGCCAGCACCGGCACGTGATAGACCGACGTCGGATCCTCCCCGGGAAAACAGACGGCCCCGCCTGCCGCAGCAGGCGGAGCCGTGACGTGCGTCCCGCGGAGCGGGTTCAGGCGGGGCTGACGGGGCTCGAACCCGCGACCTCCGGTGTGACAGACCGGCACTCTAACCAGCTGAGCTACAGCCCCTTGCGGCAGAACGTCGCAATATAGACGCGGCGCGGGGGCGTTTCAATGGCTCAGAAGTTGGTGCACTTGAACGCCTGCTTCACCCGCGGCATCTGCTCTTCGTAGCGCGACAGGCCCGTGAGCAGGTTGTTCGCCGTGGGCGGATGCACGCGCGCGCCGAACACCAGCGCCTCCCGTGTCCGCGTCAGCCGGTCGTTGAACGCGCGGGCCTGCCCGCAGTTCTTCGACGCCGCCATCGGCCCCCACGCCGAGGCGAGCGTCTGGAACGACGAGAGGCCCCACCAGAAGCTGGCGTTCACCCGGATCTGGCGGCGCGGCCCCTCGGTCTCCGTTTCGACCAGTGACAGCGTCCGGTCGAGCCACGCATACGCCCGCGGGTAAGCGCCCGCCTGCGCCAGCTTCGAGCCGGCGGTCAGCATGATGACCGCGGCCGAGATCCGATAGGTCGTGTCCGGGGCGGCCAGCGCCCGGTCGGTGAACACCCGGGCCGAGTCCATGCGGTCGGCGTACTGGGTGCGCAGCACGTTGAGGCGCGCCGTGTCGCGCCCGATGCCCGCGGTATCCCAGACGGCGTTGTCCACGATCGACTTCGCGACCAGCAGTCCCAAGGCGATGTCGTCCGGGTTGATCGCCAGCGCCCGCCGGTAGATGATGATGGCCGAGTCGGGCTTGCCCGCGAGGTCGAGTGCGGACCCGTGGATCTTCAGGAAGGTGAAGTCGCCCGGGAAATGCCGTACGGCCACGCCGGTCCAGTACTCGTATTTTTGCGTGTCGGGAATCTGCTGGGCGGCGCCGATGGCGACACGGACCCAGGCCGTGTCGTGCGGCAGCATGGTGTCCTGCTCCGCGGCCATCGTGAGGCCGTCGAGCGCGCAGCGCCACCGCGCCCCGTCGATGCAGGCGCGGGTGCGCAGCTCGATCATCGCCTGGTCACCGGGATTCGACGCCAGCCCGCGGTCGAGGATGGCCACCGCGTCGTCATAGCGCTTCATCTGGTAGAGGAGCTGCGACGTGCCGAGCAGGCGCCCCACGTTGTAGGGCTCGATCGCGACGAGCCGCTCCAGGGCGCCGATCATCATCGCGGTGTCGCCCTTCTGCGAGCCCACGCTGCGGCGCGTGTCCCACGCCGTGGCATTCATCGAGTCGATGGCGAGCACGCGGTTCGCCACGGCGAGCAGGCTCTCCGGGGGCTGCCGCTGGGCCTCGTACACGAGGATCAGGCACAGATGCGCGCCCACGGCCTGGGGATCGGCCGCGAGCGCCTTGTTGGCGGCCTGCACCGCCCGCGGCAGCTGGCCACGCTGACGCAGCGTGGTGCATTCCCGCGCGTTCTCGGACGCGCGGATCAGCACGTTGAGCCGCTGGGCGACCGCCTCCCCCAGGGCCTCCGGGGTCGTCGTGGTGGGACCCGATACCGTGAACGACGCCGCGAGTCCCGAGCTCGAGATGTCGAGCACCCGCAGCCGCGCCGCCAGCGCGCTGCCTTCGGGCTCGAGCCGGCCGGTCGTGTACGCGCTGACGCGGAGGAAGCGCGCCAGCTGGCGCGCCTGCTGCTCGTCGAGCAGCCCGTCGCACCCGAACCCCGACGCCTGGAGCGCCTCGCACAGCTTGGCCTTGGGCACCACCACGATCTTGTACCGGGCCACCGCCGCCAGCCGCTCGCGCGCGAGATCCATCGTCTTCACGCTGGCCGCCGAGTCTTCCGCTCGACCGACGGCGAGCGGCAGGAGCAGGATCTGCTCCTGCGGTTGGGTGACCGCCAACTGCGCCGCAGCCGCACCGGCGGCAGCGGCGAGCAGCCCGGTCAACGCCACTAGGATTCTCACGCCGTGACTCCTCCGTTCCAAACTGCTCCTACCCCAGTGGGCGAAGAGGGATTCGAACCCCCGGCCTCCTGCGTGTAAGGCAGGCGCTCTGAACCGGCTGAGCTATTCGCCCGCGGCACGCCGGGTCGCGATCACAGGGCCAGGCCGACGGGGAAGAAGACGCAATATCCGAGCACCAGCAGAACAGGGGCGAGGCCCGTCGACCCCTGGGACAACAGCCAATACCCGACCGCGAGCGACAGGACGCCGGCCGCGAGGAACAGGTAGTTGCGCGGCCCGAACCGCAGACGGGCCCGCGCCGTGACGGGTTCTGGCATGGCCCGGCATACTAGCCCGCAATCCCAATACCGTCAAGCGTTTGGCTCGTCGGGCGGCCCGCCCCAGGGAACCGCATCGAGGCGCGCGCGCCGCTCGGCGTCGCGGCGGCGCCGCAACAGCGCCAGCGCGGCGACGATCAGCCCCAGCAGCGCCCACGCGAACGCGGCGGCCGTGGCCCCGGCCAGCCAGCCGTACCGCGACGCGACGTCCTTCTGCCAGCGCTCCTCGAAATCGGCTTCGGTCAGGTAGTACGTCGTCCGCACCGCGGCGTCGAACCCGGCGCCGCCGGCGAGCGCTTCGAACAGGCGCCGCAGACCGTCGTCCCCGCCCCAGCGCCGCAGCAGCAGCACGGCCGTGGTGGCGAGCCCGTAGGCCGCCGCGGCGTCGCCCCTGTCGCCCCGCAGCGCGCGGTCCACCTCGTCGAGCGTCATGCGGCGCCCGCGTGCGATCGTGACATTGAGCCGCAGGGCCTCGAGTCGGGTCCACTCGCCAGCGGCGAAGGCCGCGTATCCCTCGTCGAGCCAGCGCGGCACCGGACGACCCACCCGCCACCGCAGCGCCAGGTGGGCCAGCTCGTGACGCAGGTTGCCCGCGACGCGGTCGGGGGCGCCGTCGGCGAGCAGCACGATCAGCCCCGCGGCGGGCACCGCGGCGCCGGTGGTCCAGGGCGGCAGGCTGCCGCGAGTGAGGGAGTCGAACCGGGCACGGTCGGGAGCCAGGACCACCCGGATGGGGCGGTCCGCGGGGAGCTCGCCGATGCCCGGGAACCCCCCGGCGCGGTCCGCGGCGTCGGCGAGCCCCGCGGCCAGCGCCTCCTGGCGCGGCCAGGCGACCGCCGTCACACGGCCCACCGTCACGGCGTGGGGCCCCTGTGCCAGGAGCCACAGCAGGATCAGGGTCGCGGCGGCTCCTCACCGCGGCCGACGGCGGCGAGCAGCTCCTCGCACTTCCTGCCCCAGGGATTGAACTTGTTCGCGCGGAATCCCTCCTCCCAGACCTGCCGCGCGCGATCGTGATTCCCCGCGAACCAGTGGGCGCGGCCGAGCTCGTAGTACGCCTCGATCAGGTTCGGGCCGAGTGCCAGCGCCTTCTCGAAGAAGGTCTGCGCGTCCTCGTGCATGTCGCGCTGCAGGTACACGAGCCCGAGATAGAAGTGGGCGTAGAGGGTCGCCTTCTTGTCGTTGTCGAGACGGATCGCCTTGGAGAGGTGCTCGATCGCCTCGCCGAAGATGCGCTTCTTGAGGCAGATGTACCCGACGTTGACCCGGGCGAGCGAGTTGGCGGGCTCCTTGGTCAGCACGCGCGAGAAGGTCGCCAGTGCGTCGTCATACTCCTCGTGCAGCATCTGGGCCCACCCGAGCAGCGACTCGGCCTGCGTGTCCCCCGGCGAGAGCTCCAGGGCCCGGTGCAGCGCCTGGATCGCGCCCGCGTGATCGCCCAGCGAGATGAGACTCCAGCCCTTCTCGATGAAGGTGGACGCACCGATGTGGTCGGCGTGGACCACGGGGCGCTGGCCGGAGAACTCGGGGCCGGTGGCCGGCGCCTCGGTCGCCGAGAGCTGCTTGAAGCGGTCGACGAGGGTGCGGATGTCCTCCTTCAGCTGGCCCAGCTCGGTGAGCTGGGCGTCGACCCGCTTGAAGAAGGCGATGATGTCCCGCTTGAGCCCGTCGCGCTCGGCGGCGCTCGCGCCGGGCGCCTCGAGCCGCTTCGCGATGGCGTCGTATTCGCCGCGCAGCCCCGCCATGAACCCCTCGCTCAACGCGCACCCGCTTGCGCCGCGGGCACCGCGGCCTCCAGGGCGAGCCGCTCGCTCGACGTGAGCAGGCGGCCGGCGTTGAGCACGATCACGGTGCGCTCGTCCCGCACCACGAGCCCCGTGATGTACTCCGCCGCCAGGCCCCGCACGATCGGCGGCGGCGTGACGACGTCGCCCGCGGGCACCTGCAGCACCTCGGTGACGCCGTCCACCACCAGCCCGATCCGCGAGCCGTCCCACTCGAGGATCATGGTGCGCGTGTCCTCGCGCAGCGGGGCCGGCACGGACAGCCGCTTGCGCAGGTCGATCACGGGCACGGCGGCGCCCTCGTGCCGCAGCACGCCCTCGAGGAACTCGGGCGCCCGCGGCAGCGGGGACGGCGGCTCGTACCGGAGAATGCGCTCGACCTGGAAGATGTTGAACGCGAACTCCTGACCCGCCACCCGGAACGCCACCAGCTGGACGTCGTCGCCGGCCGTCATCCGATCCGCTCCTCCAGGGCCGCCAGGTCCAGCACCGGAACGACGGTCCCGCCGCGCCGCCACACGCCGACGGCGAGCGGCAAATCGTCACCCGGGGGAACGGGGAGCGCGCTGCCCCGCACCACCTCGTCCGCGTCGTCCACTTCCAGCGCCGCGATACGGTTGCCCTCGAGCGTCACCGCAACGTGACTCCTGCCCCGCTCGTCCGGCGCGGCGCGCCCGCCCAGCAGGGCCCCCAGGTGCAGCAGCGGGACGAGGCGGCCCCGCACGGCGGTCAGCCCGCGCAGGGACGGCGTGTGGCGGGGCACGTCGAGCACCTCGCCCGTGTCGCCGACCTCCAGGACGCGCTCGAGCGGCAGCGCGTAGGAGCGCCCGGCGGCGCGTACCAGCAGGTAGCCGCGGCTCACTCCGGCCCCCGGCGCCGCTCGAGCTCCGCGGCGACGTAGCTGGCGATACGCGCGAGCGGGAGCACCACGTCGGCGCCGCCGGCCTGCACCGCGGCCTGCGGCATCCCCCCGATCACGGCCGAGTCGCGGTCCTGGGCGACACCGGCGCCGCCGGCATCGTGCAGCGCCCGCAGCCCTTCCGCGCCATCGCGGCCCATCCCCGTGAGCACCACGCCGATGCTGCGCGGCCCGAACACCGCTCCCACGGACCGGAACAGCGGATCCGCCGCGGGTCGCACGCCCCACAGGGCGGGCCCCTGGTCCAGGGCGATGGCGGGGCCGTCGGGACCGGTCACCACCCGCATATGATAATCGCCCGGCGCCACGTACGCCGTGTCGGCCACGATCGGGGTACCATCCTCCGCCTCGACGACCCGCAGCGCGCTCATCGTGTCGAGACGTTCGGCGAGGCTGCGGGTGAAACGCGGCGGCATGTGCTGGACGACGAGCACCGCCGCCTCGCGCCCCGCCGGCAGCCGCGGGATCACGTCGGCGAGCGCGCGAGGGCCGCCGGTGGACGCCGCGACCGCGACCGCGAGGCGGGCGCGGGGGCGCAGGCCCGACTCCGGCGCGGCGCGCGCCGCGACGGGCGGACGCGCCATCACCGGGACGCGCAGCACGTCCGCCGCCAGGGCCTGTCGCAGGGCCGCGATGAGGCGCGGTCCCAGCGCCGCGATCGCCTCGCGGGTCGCTTCCTGCGGCTTGGCGACGATCTCGACCGCGCCAAGCTCGAGCGCGCGGATCGCGGCGGCGGTGCCGGGTCCCGCGTGTGCGCTCACGACCACGACGGGGCGCGGTGCCTCCGACATGATGTAACCGATGGCGCCGAGGCCGTCGAGCTCGGGCATCTCGAGGTCCATCGTCACGACGTCGGGCGTGTGCTGATGCACCTTCTGCACCGCGTCGAACCCGTCGCGCGCGGTCGCCACGACGCGGAATTCGCCCGACGCGGCGAGCAGGTCCGAGAGCACGCGCCGGGCCAGCGCGCTGTCGTCGACGACCAGCACGGTGGCGGGCCTAGAGGGTGACGGCATCCAGCCCGACCGACCGCACGTCGACCGCGCCCGACGCGACGTCGAACCGTACGGTGCGCCCGACGGTGCCCCCCACCGCCTCGCGCACCACCGGGATCCCGGCGGCGCGCAGGGCGGCCCGCGACGCCACCACGTTGCGTTCGCCCATCTGGATGGTGCCCGGCTGGAGCAGCTGAGAGAACATCGACGCGCCGCCGGCGAGCTTGGCCACGAGGCGCCCGGGGGTGGCACCCAGCGCGCGCAGCCGCTCCACCAGCAGCGGCACCGCCGTCTCGGGGAACTTGGCGGGGTTGGAGTGGTCGCGCGCCAGCGAGCGCGAGGGCAACAGGACGTGCGCCATCGCCCCGGCGGGCACGCCGGGGTCGTGCAGCATGATCGCGACGCACGAGCCCAGCCCGAGCGTGACCAGCACGCCGTCCCCGCGTTCCGCGGCCCAGTCGGCGACCCGCACCACCCGCTCGCGCCGGGCGCCCGCGGGCCCGCTCAGCCGGGCCTCCGATAGATGCGCTCGCGCGGGTCCTCGAGTGCGAGCCGCTCGCGCGCCGGCCCGAACAGGGTCTCGACCTTGCCGAGGACGAGCCGGCCTTCGGGGGCCAGCGCGTCGGCGAACCCCGCGAACAGCCGCTCCTGTGTGGGCCGGTCGAAGTAGATCACGACGTTGCGGCAGACGATCAGGTCGTACGGCGGCCGGGGGGGTGGCTGCCGCAGCAGGTCGTGGCGCAGCGGGTGGACCAGCTGGCGGATCGTGGACACCGGCCGCCGGGGCGGTTCCGCCGTGAAGTAGCGGCGCACCAGGTCGGCGGGCATCTCCTGGAACGCCGCGTCCTCGTACGCCGCCGCCGCGACGCGATCGAGGCTGCCGCGGTCGATATCGGTGGCATCGACCGCGGCGCGGGGCAGCAGCGATTCCTCCCCGGCCAGCCGGGCCGCTTCCGCCAGCAGCACCGCCAGCGTGTACGGCTCCTCCCCGGACGCGCACCCCGCCGACCAGGCGCGGACCTGTCCCCGGCGGGCGCGCCACAGCTCCGCCAGGTGCGGGCGCGCCAGCGCGCTCCACGTGGCGGCGTTGCGGTAGAACTTGGTGACGTTGATGGTCAGCGCGTCGAGCAGGCGCTCGTACTCCTGGGCATCCCGGTCGAGCAGCGCCGCGTACGCTTCGTAGGTGTGCGTGCCGCGAGCGCGCATGCGGACGGCGATGCGCCGCCGCAGGCACTTGTCCTTGTAGGCGTCGCAGCACACGCCGCGGGCGAGCGAGATCTTGCGGGTCAGCGCGCGGAAACCGGGATCGTCATCGCCCCGGGTCACGTCCGATCGCTCAGCGAGTCCAGGTTGGCGCGCACCAGCTCGTGGTGGGGGTTGAGCTCCAGCGCCCGCTGCCACAGCTCGGTCGCCTGCGCCGGATCGCGACGCTTGAAGGCGATGTTGCCGAGCTTGAAGAAAACGTCGTCGCCCAGGTCGGGGAGGAGCTGCGCGGCGCGCCGGTAGTGCTCCCAGGCGTCGTCGTAGCGCCCCCGCCGGTAGGCGAGGTCGCCCAGGTTCTTCGAGACCTGCGGCAGCGACGGCTCGTCACGCCGCGCCTCGGTCAGCAGGTGCTCGGCCGCCTCGAGCTCGCCGCGCAGCTCGAGCAGCACCGCCAGGTTGTTGCGCAGCACCGCGCTCTGCGGATACGCCCGCACGCCCTCGTCCGCCACGGTCTCCGCCGTCGCGAACTCGCCCGCGGCGGCCGCCGCGAGGGCCCGGGCCCAGAACCACGCGGGGGGCACGGGCGCGCCGGTCAGCTGCCGCGCCTTGTCGAGCCGCACCGCCGCGGCCGTGACGTCCCCCTGTTTCAGCGCCACGATGCCCCACCCGAGCTGCACCCGCGCGTCGTCCCCCGCGCGCGCGGCCGCCTCCGCATACGACGCGTCCGCGTCACCGAGGCGGCCGAGCTGCTCGTAGGCGAAGCCGAGATTGGCGAGCACCGCGGGCCGGCTGCCGCCCCGCTCCGCCGCCAGGCGCAGCGTCTCCATCGCCTCCCGCCAGCGCGCCTGGCGGAGCGCCACCATGCCGCACGCCCACAGCGCCTTCGCGTCGCCGGGCCGCAGCTCCGCGACCCGCTTGAACTCGCGCGCCGCCTCCTCCAGCATGCCCGTCTTGTAGAACGCGACGCCCAGGTTGCGGTGCTCCTCGATGCGCGCGTCGGAAACCGGGGCCACGCGCGCGGCGATCGACGAACGGCCCGCCCGGTGCAGGAACCCGGCGGTGACCAGGCCGTACAGCGCCTTGC
>DASPFU010000173.1:0-31533 GCA_035620935.1 Gemmatimonadales bacterium | reverse complement strand
AGGCCCGCGACGTACAATTGCCGGATTCCGCGCGCGGTGAGCTCGGCGTCGAGGCCGGTGGACAGGAACGGGCTGTACGTCCGCTTCTCCAACACCAGGTCTCCGGGCTGCGGCGCGATCGCCGCCGGGATCTCGGCCTGCGGAGTCCCCTTCATGGCGTGCGGCGGCCACTTGCGCAGCTCGTCGTCGCCCGGCGTGTGGGCGTCGGTGGCGTAGACCACGAGGACACCCGCCGCGCGCGCGCCGTCGATGAGCCGGCGCACCGCCGGGAGGATGGCCTGGGCGCGGCGCTGATAGTCGGGGCCCCCGGCGTCGGCGATCACGCCGCCCGGGTAGAGGAAGTCGTTCGCCAAATCGATCAGGACCACGGCGCGCTGCTCGGGGGGAAGAACGGTGGGCGGCATGAGAAGGCTCTCCCATTGGGTGAAGGACGACGCCGCCGGGGGGCCGATTGGGCAACGCCTAGGTCCGGCACGGGCCGGACCACTCCCGGGGCTGACGCCTCGCGGCGCCTGTGGGAATGTACCAGGGACCCGGTCTTGGGGGGTGTTGTGACGCAGCGCACGGTGTTCCGGGCCGGTCGTCGGTACTTTCACTGCCCCCAGGAAAATGCACCCGAGCCGTCCGCCGCTCGGGTGGTCGCGCCGCCGCTGGCGGCCGTCGCCACCCGGGAAATGTTCGGGCCCCCAGACTACGGCGCGGAAGTTGCGTTAACGCAGGTCGCACGACTCGTCGCACACGGGGTGTTGTCACGCATGGGCACGGTCACGTCTCTCTAGGTTGCCATGACGGATATCCAGGGTTGGGCCCGCGTGTGGCCCGCGGCCAAGATCGAAGGCAAGCCCCTCCGACGGGGCGCATGGTACCGGATCGTCAGCGCCGGACGCAGCAAGGTCGTGCTGGAGGTACGCAACACCCGGTACGCGCTGCCCCACGATGCGGTCGAGGTGCGCCGTACGCGGCCCGATCGGTTCACCGTCGTCTACCGACCGCTCAACGCCCCCAACCCCCACGAAGGCACCAAGAAGGATCTCGGCCGGATGTATGCCGTGTGTCCCGAGTCGGGCACTCGCATCAAGCTGTTCGGGCGGCCCGACGAGCTGTTGTGCCCGGTGTGCGGGCACCGGGGCGAGATCGCGTGGTGGGAGACCGGCTGAACGGGCGGCGTCAGCGGAGCCGCGTGACCCGGCGCATCCGCCACCACCACCAGTAGACCGCCACGTTCACGAGCACGACCCCCGCCCCCAACGCGACTTGGACCGGGCGGGTGAGCTCGCTGGGATAGAGCAGCGGGAGCACATAGTGCTCCACGAACCCGCCGGCGTAGCCCGCCTCGCCGCCGCGTCGCCGCAGCGCGACCTCGAGCGGCGTCAGGGGGCACACGCCCCCGGTCCACTCGATCAACACCCCCCACAACGCCGCCGGCAGGTGGATCCACCGCGCCCGGGGCCAGCGGAACGCCAGCACGCCGCCCAGGACCACGAACGCCACGAACGCGAGGTGGACCAGGACGACGAGATCGGCGGCGACGCGATAGCCCACGGGCGATGACCGAACGATACGCCCCCGGGCCGCGGCCGCCAGCGCCGCGGGTTCCGACCGGGCCCGACGTGCCCTGCGTCACCGAGCGCGCGGCCGGCTCACGGTAAGTTGACCTCCCCCATGGATCACACGAAGACATCGCTGGGCTGGGGTCGGGTGTTCGCGGCCGCCCGCCTGTCGCAGGCCCCCGAGACGCGTCGGGGCGCCTGGTATCCGGTCGTCAGCGAAGGCCGCAGTCGGGTCGTGCTCGAGGTCAACGGCAAGCGCGTGGACCTTGCCAAGGCCGCCGTCGAGGTGCGCGCGAAGCGGCCGGACAAGTTCACGGTCGTGTATCGCTCGGCGAACGACAAAGCGCCGTCCGTCCCGAAGGGGACGGATCCGGGGCGCGTCTACGCGGTCTGCCCCGACTGCGCCAAGCGCACGCGCCTGTTTGGCGAGCCGCAGACGCTGCAATGCCCGGTCTGCCGCCACGAGGGCGTGATCGCGTGGTGGGAGACGGGCTGAGCCGTCAGGAGGCCGCGTCCGTGCCGGTGATCAACCGCACGCCGTGCTGGTAGGTGACGTAGGCGTAAGCCCACTGGAGCAGAACGCTCGCCCGGTTGCGGAATCCCGCCAGATAGAGGATGTGCACGAACAGCCAGAACCACCACGCGGCCCGCCCCGTGAGCCGCACGCGGCCGTCCCACAGCATTCCCACCGCCTTGTTGCGCCCGATCGTCGCGAGATCGCCCTTGTTGCGATAGCGGAACGGCTCCCGCGGCTCCCCCCGGAGGGTGCGCACGATGTTGCGGGCGGCGCACTCGCCCTGCTGCACCGCCGCGGGGGCCACGGCGGGCACCGGCCGGCCCTCCCACGTCGTCGCCGCGAGGTCCCCCGCCACGAACAGCTCCGGGCGACCGGGCACGGACAGGTCCGGCTCCACAAGGACGCGACCCTGACGGTCGAGCGGTGCCCCCAACGCGCGGCCCAGCGGCGAGGCGAGGTTGCCCGCGGCCCAGAACACCGTCCGCGCCGCGATGCGTTCCGCGCCGATCGTCACGCCCTCCGCGTCCACGCCGGAGACGGCGGCGCCGAGGCGGACGTCGACCCCCAGGGCCTCGAGGTCGCGGCGCGCACGCTCGGCGAGGGGCGCCGGGAACGCGGGCAGCAGCCGCGGGCCCGCTTCGGCGAGGACGACCCGCACCGCGCGCGTATCGATGTGGCGGAACTCGCGCACCAGCGCGCGGCGACACACGGTGGGGATCATCCCCGCGAGCTCGACGCCCGTCGGTCCCCCGCCCACGACCACGATGCTGAGCTCGGTCGCGCGCACGGTCGTGTCGGTGGCGCGCTCGGCGCGCTCGAGCGCCAGCAGGAAGCGGCGCCGCACCGCGAATGCGTCCTCGATCGTCTTCAGCCCGGGGGCGTGCGCCTCCCACTCGTCGTGGCCGAAGTAGGCGTGGCGGGCGCCCGTCGCCACGATCAGGTAGTCGTACGCGATCATGCCCGGATCGCTGTCGAGCTGGACCTCGCGCCGGGCGACGTCGATGCCCATGACCCCCGCGAGCAGGACCGTCGCGTTCGCCTGACCGCGGAGGCGCCAGCGGATGGGCACGGTGATGTCGCTGGGGGCGAGCACGCCGGTCGCCACCTGATAGAGGAGAGGCTGGAACACGTGGTGGTTGGTGCGGTCCACGACCGTCACCGTGACGGGCTCGCCGGAGAGCGCCCGCGCGGCATACAGGCCGGCGAACCCCCCGCCCAGGATCACGACCCGCGGACGCGGTGCCGGGGCGCTCACGGGGCGCTCTCCCGTACGGCCTCCCGCACGATGGCGACCCCTTCCGCCACCCGGTCGGCGTGCGTCCGGAACGACACGACGCAGATGCGGATCACGAACCGGTCGCCGAGCGTGGTGGGCGAGAGCAGCACCCGCTGGCGCCGGTTGATCCGGTCGAGCAGGGCGCGGTTGAGCCGGGTGAGTCCCGCTTCGTCGAGCCCCGGGCGCACCAGCCGGAATGCCAGCGTCGAGAGCTGCGGCTCGGCCACGAGCTCGATGCCGGGGACGCGGCGCAGCTCGTCCGCGGCCCAGCGCGCCAGGTCGAGCTTCTCGTCGAGCTGCCGCCGGAACGGGCCGGCGCCGTGCATCTTGAGCGGCAGCCACAGCCGCAGCGCGCGGAAATCGCGCGACAGTTCGGGCGAGATCTCGCTCGCGTCCACCGCCCCGGCATCCGGCTCGCCCTCGGGCATGTAGATGGCGGACCCGCCGAACGCGCGACGCAGGACGGCGCCCTCCCGCGCCAGCAGCGCCCCGGTGCCATAGGGGAGGAACATCCCCTTGTGCGGATCGAGCGTCACCGAATCGGCGCGCTCGATGCCCCGCATCAGCGCGCGGCCGCGCTCGGTGAGGAGGAAGAACCCGCCGTACGCCGCGTCCACGTGCAACCACAGGTCCTCCGCGGCCGCCACGTCCGCCAGGCCGGCGAGGTCGTCCACCGCACCGGTGTTGGTGCTTCCGCCATTCGCGACGGCGAGCAGTGGTCGCCGTCCCGCGCGCCGGTCTTCCCGAACCGCCTGCTCCAGCGTCCCGGGCCGGAGCCGGAACTGCTCGTCCGTGGCCAGCTCCCGGACCTGGCGCGGCGCGAACCCGACCTGCACGGCGGCCTTGGTCATTGAGTGGTGCGTCTGGTTGGAGAGGTAAATCACCGTGTCGCGGAAATCCTCGTCAGCGAGCCGGCTGCGGCGCGCGGCGACGATCGCCGACAGGTTGGCGAGGGAGCCCCCGGTGGTGAGCACCCCGAGGGCGGCGGCGGGATACCCCACGATGTCGCACAGCCACCGCGTTACCGTCGATTCGATCTGCGCCAATCCCGGGGCGGCGCGCCACACGGTCACGTAGCGGTTCACGATGTCGGCGACGAGGTCGGCCACCGCGGCGTGCGGCAGGCCGCCGCCGGGGACGTAGGCCATGAACCCCGGGCTCACCGTCGTGAACGAGTGCGGCACCACGCGTCCCATGAGGTCCCCCAGCAGGGTCCGCGGATCGGCACCGTGCTCGGGGAGCGGCTCCCGCAGCGAGCGGGCGACGGCCGCCGTGGCCGCCGGGTCTCGGGCGGTGCCGTCCAGGGGCTGGTCCGGGATGGACGCGAGGTGGGCCGTCAGCTGGTCCAGCGCGATCCCGACCAACTCGCGGAACTGATCCGGCGAGAGCTCGAGCTCGGAGGGGGTCGAGGCGACCATGGCGCATATGGTATCCCGCCGCCCCGAAGGGGGAAGAGGGACGCGGGACCGGGGACGGGTGACCTGAACGGCGCGGCCAGGGTATGGTGTGCGGGAGGCTTCCATGACCGTCCGAACTCGTTGTGCCAGTGCGGTGGCGCTGGTCCTGCTCGCCTGTGGTCCCGAGGGCTCCGTCACGGCCCCCGTGCCGATCACCGCCCTGCCCCGCGCGCTCACCAGCGCGGAACGGGACCTCATCGCCATCGACAACCGTTTCGCCCTGACCCTGCTCGGCCAGGTCACGGCCGAGCAGGCCCCGGCGGGGAACCTCTTCCTGTCGCCGTTGTCGGTGGCCATGGCACTCGCCATGACCTACAACGGGGCGGCCGGCGCCACGGAGGACGCGATGCGGACGACGCTCGGCCTCGAGGGGATGACCGTGGCGGAGGCGAACGAGGCGTACCGCGGGCTCATCGCCCTGCTACGAGGCCTCGACCCGCGCGTGCAGTTCACGCTGGCGAACTCGATATGGTACCGCCAGGGGTTCGCCGTCCTGCAGCCGTTCCTCGACGTCACGCAGCAGTACTACGACGCCCGCGTCGCCCCGCTCGATTTCGCCTCGCCCACGGCCGCGCAGACGATCAATGGCTGGGTGAGCCAGCAGACGCAGGGGCGCATCACCGAGATCGTGGAGCCGGTGCTGCCCGACCTGGCGATGATGTATCTGATCAACGCAATCTACTTCAAGGGAGACTGGACCCAGCAGTTCGACCGCCGGCACACCGCGCCGCGGCCATTCCGGCTGGCGGACGGATCCACGGTGTCCGTCCCCACCATGACGCACGGCCGGGAGGCGGACGTGCGAGTGTACCGGGACGGGGCCGTCGAGGTGCTCGACCTGCCCTACGGCGGGCGCGCGTTCAGCATGACGATCGTGATGCCCGCCGAGCCGGCGGGGATCGACGCCCTGCTGGCGGGCCTGACGCTGGAAGGATGGGAGGGCTGGATCGCGGGCCTCGACTCCACCGCGAGCGAGGTCTATCTGCCGAAGTTCGCCCTCTCGAGCGACCTGCTGCTCAATTCCACGCTCGGCGCCCTGGGGATGGGGATCGCCTTCGATTGCGACCCGCCGGAGATGGCGGACTTCACCCGGATGCACGTGCCGCAGGAGGTCTGCATCACCCGCGTGAAGCACAAGAGCTTCGTGGACGTGAACGAAGAAGGCACCGAGGCGGCGGCGGTGACCGCGGTCGAGGTGGGGGTGACGAGCGCGCCGCAGCCGATCGTGGTGGACCGGCCGTTCCTGTTCGCGATCCGCGAGGCGCTGTCGGGGACGATCCTGTTCGTGGGGGTGATGCGCAACCCGGCGGCGTGATCACGTCGCCGTTGCCCCGGGGACGGGCGCGCGCGGGTGGCTCACCGGAGCTCCTTGTGGAGTGGCCAGGGGCAGAATCGAACTGCCGACACGCGGATTTTCAGTCCGCTGCTCTACCAACTGAGCTACCTGGCCGGAAGGCGCTACAACCTAGCGAGGACGGGCCCTGCGAGGGAGTCCCGGGGCGTGGGACCTAGGACCCGGCGGGCTGCAGGATCACGTCCACGCCCATGTGCAACGTCTTCCACCGCCGCGACACCACGCCCATCCCGAGCGCCCAGCGCGACATGTTGAACTCCTCGACCAGGGCGGTCGCGGGAACCGAGAACTGCGCGCGGACCCGGAAGCCAGCCGAGTCCCGCCACGCGACGAGCGGCGCCCGCGTCGCGTGCCGGACCCCATGCGCCTCGAACACGCCGACGGCGGTCGCGCGGAGCGTATCGCCGGGCTGGACCTCCACCAGGCTGTCGATCGTGAACCGCAGCTCGGGATAGCGGCCGGTGTGGAGCACGGCGCGCCGTGCGTAGGCGTCCCGCAGACCGAGGCCGGTGAACAGCGAGTCGGCCGTCACAGCCACGGTGCCGCGCACCCCGTGGAACCGCTGCGCGTCGTCCGCGGTGATCTCCCCGCGCACCGCCCGCCGGCAGACCGGCGTGACCGCCCCGCGGGGGAAGAGGGGGATGCGCGCATCGCTGCGGGCCGACAGGGCGATCTCCGGTCGGTGCTCGTAGTCGACGTTCAGGCCGGCATCGCGCCCTTCGCCCGGCTGCCAGGAGGGATCCGACGGACAGGTCGTGGCCCACAGATGCCCGTGGTTGGGATCCACCTGCCACCAGGCCAGGCTGGTCTGGCCGTCCACGGCCCAGCGCGCGCTCCGCGCCTGGGCAGGGAGGGTCGAGGTCCCAGCCATGAGCATGAGCAACACCGCGAGGTGCCAGCGCCGCATCGAATCCGTCCAGAGAATGAGTGGAGCGGAATTATGAGGACGACCGGGGGGGACGCAAGAGGTGGCGAGGCCGCGGGGGGCGGCGCCGGGCCGCTTTACTGCATCGAGAACGCGTTGCTGGTCACGAGGGGCAGCGCGCCCGACGTCGCGTCCAGCCGGTACCCGACACCGGCGAGGTTGATGCTCAGATTGGAGAACGTCGCCACGCCGGCTACCGCATTCACGGGCGAGCCCAAGAGGACCGCGCCAGGCGTACCTGTGCCGGCCGTGATCGCCAGAGTTACCTGGCTCGTGAAGTTCGTGACGGTGTTGCCCAGCGCGTCCCGCGCCGTGACCTGGACCGGCGGCGCGATCGTCACCCCCGCGGGCCCGGTCGTAGGCTGCACGGTGAAGACCAGCACCGCCGCCGTGCCGGGGTTGATCGTGAACGGCGCGCTCACGACGTCGGTGACGCCGCTCGCGGTGAACGTGAGCGTGTAGCCGCTGCCGCTCCGATCGATGCTCAGGTCGTCGAAGGTGGCGATCCCGGCCATGGCGCCCACGCTCTTCGTCCCCGACAGCGTGGCCCCGGGGGTCCCCGTCCCGCCGGTGATGGTCACCGACACGTTGTTGATGAAGCTGGTGGCCGTGTTGTTCTGGGCGTCGCGCGCCGTCACCTGGATCGCGGGGCTGATCGCCACGCCCGCCACCTCGGTGGACGGCTGCACCGTCACGACCAGGTGAGTCGCCGAGGATGACGTGATGTCGAAGGCGGCGCTCGTCGCCTGGCTCAGGCCGCTGGCGGTGGCCCGCAGGGTATAACCGGTGCCCGCCTTGTCGATGCTCAGCCCCGAGAAGATGGCGACCCCGCTCGAGGGCGCGACGGTCGTCGTGCCCGACAGCACGCCGCCCGCGGGATTGGTGGCGATCGCCAGGGTGACGTTGCCGGCGAACCCGGTGGCGGTGTTGCCGAGTGCGTCCTGCGCCGCCACCCGCACCGAGGGACTGATGCTCGAGCCCGCTGTGGTGGCGCTGGGCTGCACCGTGAAGAACAGCCGCGTCGCCGTGCCCGGCGTGATGCTGAACGCGCTGCTCGTATCGGGCGTCAGGCCCGCGGCGGTGGCGGTGAGGCGGTACCCCGTCTCCACCGTGTCGATGCTGAGCGTCGAGAAGGTCGCGACCCCCGCCACCGCGGCCACGGTCTTCGTCCCCGAGAGCACCGCCCCGCCTGCCCCGGTCCCCGCCTGGATGGCGACGGTGACGTTGCCGGTGAAGCTCGTGACGGCGTTGCCCAGCGCATCGCGCGCGCTGACCTGCACCGCGGGCGCGATCGCGGCACCGGCGACGCTGGTGGTCGGCTGCTGGGTGAAGACCAGCACCGCGGCGCCACCCGCCGTGATATTGAACGCGCCACTCACGGCCCCGGTGAGCCCGCTCGCCGTGGCGGTGAGGGTATAGCCGGTCCCGGCGCGGTCGATGCTCAAGGTCGAGAACGTCGCCACACCGGCCACCGCGGCGACGGTCCGGGTGCCCGAGAGCGTCGCGCCCGGGGTCCCGGTGCCGCCGGTGATCGTGACCGTCACGTTCCCGATGTACCCGGTCGCCACGTTGCCTTGCGCGTCGCGCGCCGTCACCTGGATCGCCGGTGTGATCGTGGCACCCGCCGCCTCGTTGGTGGGCTGCGCCGTGAAGGCGAGCTGGGTCGCCGAGGACGAGGTGATGTCGAACGCCACACTGGTGGCCTGCGTGAGCCCCGACGCCGTCGCCCGCAGCGTGTACCCGGTGCCCGCCTTGTCGATGCTCAGCCCCGAGAAGATCGCGACGCCGCTCGCGGCCCCGACCGTGGTGGTGCCCGAGAGAACGCCGCCCGCCGGGTTGGTGGCGATAGCGAGCGTGATGTTGCCCGTGAAGCTCGTGGCGGTGTTGCCCTGCGCGTCCTGCGCCGCGACCCGCACCGAGGGACTGATGCTCGAGCCCGCGGGCGTGGCCGACGGCTGCACCGTGAACGCGAGCCGGGTCGCTGTGCCCGGCGTGATGCTGAAGGCGTTGCTCGTATCCGGTGTCAGGCTGGTCGCGGTCGCCGTCAGCCGGTAGCCCGTGTTCACGGTGTCGATGCTGAGCGTCGAGAACGTGGCGATCCCGGCGACGGCGGCGACGGTCCGGGTCCCCGACAGCACCGCGCTCGCGGGACCCGTGCCCGGCGTGATCGCCACCGTGACGTTGCCGCTGAAGCCCGTCGCGGTGTTGCCGAGCGCGTCGCGCGCCGTGACCTGCACCGGGGGCGCGATCGCCTGGCCGGCGGGACCCGTGGTCGGCTGGACCGTGAACGCCAGCACCGTCGCAGAGCCCGGGGTGATGTTGAACGTGGCGCTCACCGCGCCCGTGAGCCCGCTCGCCGTGGCGGTGAGCGTGTACCCCGTGCCCGACCGATCGATGCTCAGGGTCGAGTACGTGGCGACGCCGGCCACCGCGGCCACGGTCCGGGTCCCCGAGAGCGTCGCGCCCGGCGTACCGGTGCCGCCGGTGATCGTCAGCGTGACGTTGCTGATGTAATCGGTCGCGATATTGCCGCCCGCGTCGCGCGCCGTCACCTGGATCGCCGGCGTGATGGTGGCGCCGGCCGCTTCGTTGGTGGGCTGTACCATGAACGCGAGCTGGGTCGCCGAAGACGACGTGATGTCGAAGGACACGCTCGTCGCCTGCGCGAGCCCCGATGTGGTCGCCCGCAGCGTGTACCCGGTGCCCGCCTTGTCGATGCTCAGGCCTGAGAAGATCGCCACCCCCGCGGCGGCCCCGACCGTGGTGGTGCCCGAGAGGACCCCGCCCGCGGGGTTGTTGAGGATGGCGACCGTCACGTTGCTCACGAACCCGGTGGACGTGTTGCCGAACGCGTCCTGCGCCGCGACGCGCACCGAGGGGCTGATGTTGCCGTTCGCGGGCGTCGTGGTGGGCTGGACCGTGAAGCCGAGCCGCGTGGGCGCGCCGGGGTTGATGCTGAACGCGTTGCTCTGCCGGGTCAGGGCGCCCGCGGTGGCGAGCAGCCGGTAGCCGGTTTCGGCCTTGTCGATGCTCAGCGTCGTGAAGGTCACCACGCCCGCGACCGCCGCCACGGTGCGCGTGCCCGCGAGCGTCCCGCCGCCGGGGTTCACGTCGATGGTCATGGTCACGCTGGACGTGAAGCTGGTGACCGTGTTCCCCTGGGCATCCTGGGCGGTGACGACCACCGCCGGCAACGCGACGCCGGCGGTCGAGGTCTGCGGCTGGGCGGTGAACGTGAGCTGGGTCAGCGGTCCGGCCGCGATGTCGAACGCGGTGCTGATGGACCCCGTCAACCCGCTCGACCGGGCCGAGAGCGTGTAGCCCGCGCCGCTGCGATTGATGCTGAGCGTCGAGAACGTGGCGACGCCGGCCACGGCGGCCACCGTCCGGGTGCCCGCGAGGTTCGCGCCGGCCGTGCCGGTCCCGGCGGTGATCTCGACGGTGATGTTGCCGGTGAAGTCGGTGGCGGTATTGCCCTGCGCGTCGCGCGCGATCACCACCACGGCGGGCGCGATCGCGACGCCGGCGACGGCGTTGCTCGGCTGGGCGGTGAACGCGAGCTGGGTGGCCGTCGAGGCGATGATGTCGAAGGCCGCGCTGGTGGCGCCGGTGAGACCGCTCGCCGTCGCCGTCAGCGTGTAGCCCGACCCCACCCGGTCGATGCTCAGCCCGGCGAAGGTGGCGACGCCGCTCGACGGCGTGACCGTCGTCGTTCCGGAGAGCACGCCGCCCGCGGGGTTGCTGCCGATCGCGATCGTGACGCTGCCGGCGAAGCTCGTGGCCACGTTGCCCTGCGCGTCGAGGGCGGCGACGCGCAGCGAGGGGCTCATCGCGGCGCCGGCGGGGGTGGTCGCGGGCTCCACGGTGAACGCGAGCCGGACGGCGCCCGCCGCGTTGATGCTGAACGCGTTGCTCTGGCGCGTGAAGCCGCCGCCGGTGGCGTCCAGGCGGTACCCGGTACCGGTCCGGTCGATGCTCAGATCGGCGAAGGTGGCGACGCCGCCCACCGCCAGCACGGTCGTCGTGCCGCCGAGGGACCCACCGCCGGGGTTCACGCCGATCGTCAGCGTCACCGCCTCGGTGAAAGCGGACACGGTGTTCCCCAGCGAGTCCCGGGCGGCGACCAGCACCGGCGGCAGGATGGCCCCCGCCGTGGACGTCTGCGGCTGCGCGCTGAACACGAGTTGGGTGACGGCGGCCGCGGCGACGGCGAACGTGCCGCTCACCGCCCCGGTCAGCCCGCTCGCCCGGACGGACAGCGTGTAGCCGGGCCCCGTACGGTTGACGCTGAGGGCCGAGAAGGTGGCCACGCCCGCCACCGCCGCCACGGTCCGGGTGCCGAAGAGGTTGGCGTCGGGCGGGCCGATGCCGGCGGTGAGCTCCATCGTCACGTTGCCGGTGTACTCCGACGCGTCATTGCCCTGCGCGTCGCGTGCGACCACCACCACCGCCGGGGCGATCGGCTCGCCAGCCGTCACATCGGACGGGTGGACGGTGAACACGAGCTGGGTCGCCGTCCCCGGGATGACGTCGAAGGCCCCGCTCGTGGCGGCGCCGAGGCCGGCGGCCGTGGCGGTCAGCGTGTACGTGGTGCCGACCAGGTTGACGCCGAGCGTGGAGAAGGTCGCGACGCCCGCCGACGCGTTGACGGTCGTGGTGCCCAGCAGAGCGGCGCCGCCGGTGCCCGTTCCGGCGGTGATTGTCACCGTGACGGCCCCGGCGAACACGTCGGACCGGTTGCCCAGCGCATCGACGGCGCTGACCTGGACCACCGGACTGAAGACGTTGCCGGCCCGCACCGTGCTCGGCTCGACGGTGAACGACAGCCCGACGGGCGTCCCGCCGAGGATGTCGAACCGCGAGCTCGTGATGGGCGCGAAGTCCTCGGCGGTCGCCGTGAGGCGGTAGCCCGTGCCGGCGTGATCGATGCTGAGGTCGTCGAACGTGGCGACGCCGTCGACGGCGGCAACGGTCGTGGTCCCGGACAGCGTGCCGCCGGCCGGGTTGGTGGCGATCTCGAGCGTGACCTCGCCCCGGAACGACGTCGCGATCTTGCCGTCCGCGTCCCGCGCTGCCACCGCCACGAGCCCCATCGTCACGCCGGCGGTCGAATGGGTCGGCTGAGTCCGGAAGGTGATGTAGGTCGCCGGCGGCCCGGTGGGTTCCTTGACGCAGTTGGCGAGCAGCAGGCCGGTGAGCGCGACGAACAGCCCCCGCCCCCCCAGGAGCGGGAGAGTGTGCCGACCGCGCGTCGACGCCTGGGCCGGTGCTGAGGCTCGCATCCCATCGGTCCGGGAGCAGCTTCTGTGCCGCACCCGGACCTAGCAACGGTCCCGGTCAGCAAGCCGAACAGCCCCCGGCACGTGTGGAGGGGAGGCAGCAGGTGTCGCGGTCGCGCGCCTGGCCGCAGCCGCCTGCCCTGATGAAGACGGGCGACCGGTCCTCCGGTAACCCGGCGGGCGTTCGGTGCCGAGGGGTTCCGTCCCCTCGCCGCCTGTGTAGGTTGGGCCCGGATGCGTCGATCACGGTACCGCGGCCGGCGGGTGCTCATCGCCGTGCTGGCCGCCGGGGCGGGCGCCTGTGCCGATGCCACCGCCCCGGTGGCCGGCGGACGCCTGGCGCTCTCGCCCCCCTGGACGTCGATCGTCGTCGACGACACGGTGAGCGGGAGTCACACCGTCCAGGCCCGCTTCATCGCCGAGAGCGGCGATACGGCGCCGGCGGGCGCCGCCACCTGGTCGAGCTCGAACACGGGGGTCTTCCGGGTCGATGCCGCGGGCGTGGTCCGCAGCGTTGCACCGGGCGAGGCGACGCTGCAGGGATCGTTCGACGGCGTGGTGGCCGAGCAGTCCATCACCGTCACCCCGCCCGTGCTCGTCGGGACCGGCGACATCGGCAGCTGCCTGGCGGTCCGGGACGACGAGACGGGGCGCATGCTCGACAGCATCGCCGGCGTGGTGTTCACCGTCGGGGACAACGACTACTCGGATGCGACCCCCGCGCCGGCCTACGGCGTGTGCTATCCGTCCTCGTGGGCGCGACACCTGCCCCGCACGCGGCCGGCCCCCGGAGAAGACGACGTCCGCAACGGCACCCTGAACGACTACTACGGCTTCTTCGGCGCGGCGGCCGCGCCGCCGCTCGGCTACTACAGCTACGACCTCGGCACCTGGCACATCATCGTGCTGAACACGACGCCGACCGCGGACACGGCCCAGCTGCGCTGGCTGGAGGACGATCTGGCGGACCATCCGGCGCTGTGCACGCTCGCCATCACGCACCGGCCGCGCTTCAGCTCCGGCAACACTGGCAGCGCCCCGATCCAGGGGGCGGTCTTCCAGCGGCTGTACGACGCGGGGGTCGAGATCCTGCTCTCCGGCAACGACCACGATTACGAGCGCTTCGCGCCCCAGGCGCCGGACCAGACGCCCGACCCCGACGGCGTGGTGCAGTTCGTCGTCGGGACCGGCGGCAAGAGTCACGGCACGATCAACTTCCCGCTGGAGGCGAACAGCGTCGCCCACAACGACGACACCTACGGCCTGCTGCGCCTGGTGCTGCGACCGGGGGGCTACGACTGGCGGTTCATCCCCACGTCGGACCGGACGTTCACCGACGCCGGCTCCGCGACGTGTCACTAGGGCCGCCGTGAACGCCCGGTGATCCCCCTGTCCGCCCTCCCAACCGGCCCGTAGCTTCCCGCCCCATGGCCGCGCCGACGTTCGCCAACCTGACCGTGCTCGCCCACCCGCTGATCCAGCACAAGATCACGTTGTTGCGGGACAAGCGGACGACCACGCGCGACTTCAAGCAGCTCGTGAACGAGATCGCGATGTTGATGGCCTACGAGGTGACCAAGGACCTGCCGCTCGAGACCGTGGAGATCGACACCCCGCTCGAGCGGACGCAGGGTCAGCAGGTGGCGGGGAAGAAACTGACGCTCGTGCCGATCCTGCGGGCGGGCCTGGGCATGGTCGAGGGGATCGCCCAGCTGATCCCGTCGGCGCGCGTCGGCCACATCGGACTGTACCGCGACCACGACACGCTCGAGCCGGTGGACTATTACTTCAAGATCCCCTCCGGCGAGCACGACCGCGACTTCTTCGTGCTGGACCCGATGCTCGCGACCGGCGGCTCGGCGGTCGCCGCCGTCAGCGCGCTGAAACGCGCCGGCGCGCAACGGATCCGGTTCCTGTGTCTCGTGTCGGCCCCCGATGGCGTGCGGCGCATGCTCGCCGCCCACCCCGAGGTCCCCGTGTACACGGCCGCCCTCGACCGCGCCCTCAACGACAAGGGGTACATCCTGCCGGGCCTGGGGGACGCCGGCGACCGGCTGTTCGGCACGCGCTGACCCCGGGCGGCGTCCCGGTCGATTGACGTCTTACGTCACACTGCTATATTGTGACGAAAATCGTCACATTCGATTGAATTGACGTTTTATGTCACTGCCCTTCTACGCCCTCATCGCGGACGCCATCGCGTCGCGTCGCCTCACCCCGGCGCGGCGCGGCGCGCTCCAGACCGCCCTGCGCGCCGTCGCCCGCGACCTCACGCGCCGCCACCGCCGCGCCGTCGCCGCGGCCTTCGCGCCCACCCTGGGCGACGAGCTGCAGGGCCTGCTCGCCGACCCGGCGGCCATCTGGCCGATCGCCCACGCCCTGCGCGCGGCCGCGCCCGACGTCGACTGGATCATCGCGTGCGGCCGCGGGGCCGTTACGACGCCGCGCGCTCGCACCGCGCCCGAGATGGACGGCCCGTGCTTCCACGCCGCCCGCGCCGCGCTCGAGGCCGCGAAGGGCGAGCGACTGGTGTTCGCCTTCGGCGGGTTCGGACCGGCCCTGGCACCGTTCCCGCCGTACTACGCGGCGCTCCACCACAGCTGGACCGCCCGCCAGCGGCGGCTGGCCTCGCTGCTGCGCTCGGGCGTCACGCCGGCCCAGGCGGCGGCGGCCCTCGGGGTGGATCGGAGCGCCGTGTCGCACCTGGCCCGGCGCATGGCCTGGCCGCTCGTCACCCGAGGCGATAGGATGTTCGAGGCCGCCATCCTGGAGGCGTCGTGAATCCACTCGCCGTCGTCCCGTTCCTCGCGTGGTCCGTCGTCGCGACGCTGTGGCCCGGGCAGGTGGACGGCCGCCGCCAGGGCCGGAGCCTGCTCACCGGCGAGGTGCTCGCGCTCATCGGGCTGGCGGGCCTCGGCTACATCCTGTCCCTCCTGGTCGTGCCCCGGGTCGAGGGATTGCGGTGGGGTCGCGCCATGCTGGTCGCCGCCGTTTACCTCTATGTGTGCGGGCGCGGCCTGGTGCTGGTCCGTGCGGTCCTCGACCTGCCGGCGTTGCGCATGCGACGCGACGACGATCGCACGCAGGGCGCGATCGAGGTCGCCCGCGGCCGCGCGATCGGTGTGCTGGAACGCGCCCTGCTGCTCACGTTCGTGTTCTTCGCCGAATACGGCGCGGTCGGGTTCGTGGTGGCCGCCAAGTCGCTTGCCCGGTTCAAGGCCCTCGAGGACCGGGAATTCGCCGAGTACTTCCTCATCGGGACCCTCGCGTCGCTGCTCCTGGCCGTCCTGGGCGGCGTGGCGCTGCGGGGATTGCTGGGCTGAGCCGACGCCACGGGGAGCGGGCCACGCGCCGCCCCTCCCCTCCCGCCGCCCCCATCCGGCGTCCCCGCCGACGCAACCCTCTCCGCCCCACCTGTGTCGGATGAAGTGCAGGACCCGACGCCAGCCTTCGAGCTCCGGAGCGCCGTGGACGACCGAGACCTGATTGCCCGCGTGCGCGCCGGGGACGGGGCCGCCGAGCGGCTGCTCTACGACCGCCACGTGGACCGGGTCTTCCGCCTGGTGTACCGCCTGGCGGGCGACCCCGACCTCGCGCGCGACCTGACGCAGGACACGTTCGTGCGCGTGTTCGAGAAGCTCGGCTCGTTCCGCGGGGAGTCCGCGTTCTCGACCTGGCTGCACAGCGTCGCCACATCGGTGGCGCTGAACGGCCTGCGCCGGGTGCGGCGGCTGCGACGGTACGAAGCCGACCTCGCGGACGGCGCGGCGGTGGCCGACCGGAGCCGCGAAGCGGAGCCGGACCTCAAGCTCCGGCTGCGGCAGGCGATCGACGGCCTGTCCGAGGGATATCGCACGGTGTTCGTGATGCACGAGCTCGAGGGATACACGCACGAGGAGATCGCCGGCGCGCTGGGCGTCGAGGTGGGTACGTCGAAGGCCCAGCTTTCCCGCGCGCGAGCGCGGCTGCGCGAGGCCCTCGCCGATTTCGCCGGGGAGTGGACGCGATGACCGTGGACGACCGGGATGAGATGCTCGACGCGCGGCTCCGGGAGCTGGCGCGAGACTACCACGAGCCGCCGACCCCGCCCCGCGAGGAGATGTGGGCGGCGATCGCGGCCCGGCGGGCCGCGCCGCGGGTGCTCGTCCGGCGCCGGCCCTGGACCTGGGGTCTCGCCGCCGCCGCCGTGCTGGTGGTCGGGATCGGGCTGGGTCGCTGGTCGGCCCGTGGCGGACCGTCGCCCGCCGTGCCCGCGGTCGCCGACGCACCCGCCCCGACGGACGCGCCGCTCCGGGTGGCGGCCACGCAGTACCTGACGCGGGCGGAAGCGCTGCTCACCGGCGTGCGATCCGGGAGCGTGCCCGTGGACGCGCAGTTCCTCGCATCGGCGCGCGAGCTCCTGAGCATGACGCGACTGCTGCTCGACTCACCCCTCGGACAGGACCCGCAGCTGCACGAGCTGCTCGAGGACCTCGAGCTGGTGCTGGCCCAGGTGGCCCAGCTCGAGCCCGCCGCGGGCGGGACCCAGGACCTGGACCTGATCACCGATGGACTGAACCAACGCGGTGTGCTGCCGCGGCTGCGCTCGGCGATCCCCGCCGGTCCGACCGCGCTCGCCCCCCGGGGAGACCTCTAGATGACGATGCCCCTGATGCTCGCGGCCGTGGCCCTCGCCCAGGCGGTCGCCACCGTACCGCCGGTGCGCGCGGTCGCGCCTGCCGTCACGGCGCGCGCCGCCACACCCGCGGCCCTCGCGGTGCCCCCCGATCCCTGGGCCACCCAGGACCCGGCGGACTCGCTCTACCGGGCCGCCCGCCGCGCGCTGAACCGCAACGACTACAACGGGGCCGCCGCCCTGTTCCATGCCATCCCGCGGCGCTACCCCCGCTCGGCATACGCCGGCGACGCCCTCTACTGGGAGGCCTTCGCGCTGTACCGCGCCGGCGGCTCCGAGAATCTCCGCTCCGCCCGGGCACGGCTCGCCGACCAGGAACGCCGCTACGCCGCCGCGGGGACTCGCGCCTCGGGCGATGCCGCGACGCTCGCGGCCCGCATCGACGGTGCGCTGGCCCAGGGAGGCGACGCCGAGGCCTCGGCGCGGGTGCGCGCGACCGCCCAGGGGACCGCGACCGCCACGACGCGCGCGACCGCCCAGGCGGGTGCCTGTCCCGACGTCGATGACGACGATGACCCTCGCGTCGCCGCGCTCAACGCCCTGCTCCAGATGGACGCCGAGAACGCGCTCCCGATCCTCAAGCGGGTGCTGGCGCGCCGCGACCCGTGCGCGGTCGGGCTGCGCCGCAAGGCGGTGTTCCTCGTCTCCCAGAAGAAGGGACCCGAGACCGAGGCGATCCTGCTCGACGCCGTGCGCAACGACCCCGACCCGGAGGTCCGCCAGCAGGCCGTATTCTGGCTGTCGCAGGTGGACAGTGACCGCACGGCCGTGCTGCTCGACTCCCTGCTCCGCTCCTCGACCGATCGTGAGATCCAGGAGAAAGCACTGTTCGCGCTGTCGCAGCACAAGAGCGCGCGCGCCGGCGAGGCGCTGCGCGGCTACGTGCAGCGCGCCGATGCGCCCACGGAGCTCCGCGAGCAGGCCATCTTCTGGCTCGGTCAGCGCCGCTCCGAGGAGACCGCCGCGTTCCTGCGGGACATGTACGCCCGCCTGACGGAGCCCCAGCTGCGCGAGAAGATCATCTTCTCGCTCTCCCAGCAGCGGTCCGCCGACAACGCCCGCTGGCTGCTGGAGCGCGCGCGCGACCAGTCGGAGGATCTCGAGCTCCGCAAGCAGGCGCTCTTCTGGGCGGGCCAGGGTGGCGTGCCGATCGCGGACCTCGTGGCGATCTACGACCAGATGCCCGACCGGGAGATGCGCGAGCAGCTGATCTTCGTCTATTCCCAGCGCAAGGACGCCGCCGCGATCGACAAGCTGTTCGCGATCGCGCGCAGCGATCCCGATCGCGAGCTGCGGAAGCGGGCCATCTTCTGGCTCGGCCAGTCCAAGGACCCACGCGTCGCCCAGTTCCTGAGCGACCTCATCAACGAGCCTTGATCCAAATGCGGATTGCGGATTGCGGATTGCGGATTGGCCTGGCGGCGCTCTGCGTCTGGATCGGCGCCCCCTGGACCCTGGCCGCGCAGTCCTTGGCGCAGCGCGTGGCTGCGGCGCCGGATGGGGCGGTGCGGTTCGCGTTCGCGGCGCGGCCCGGCGTGACCGGGGACGGCGTGGGGAACATCAGGAGCGGTCACGACGGCCGGTACGCGGCCCCGTGCGACACCGGGCCGGTGCGCGTGACGCTCACGCTGCGCGACGGCACGGTGCGGGCGGCGGACGTGACCGTCGGTGCGGACAGGAGCGAGGACGGCACGGACCTGGGTCGCGTGCCTCCCGCCCAAGCAACGCGGTATCTCCTCGCCCTGGCGCGGTCGGCGCCCGAGCGCGTGGGCCGCGAGGCGGTCCTCGCCGCCGCCCTGGCCGACTCGGTCACCCTCTGGCCGGACCTGCTGGTGCTGGCACGCGACGCCGCCATCGCCCGCGACACGCGCCGCGCCGCCGTGTTCTGGGTGGGGCAGGCGGCCGAGCAGGCCGCGACCCGGGGCCTGGCGGACCTCGCGGACCGCTCCGACACCGATCGGGAGGTCCAGGACGCGGTGGTGTTCGCTCTGTCCCAGCGCCCGGCGGACGAGGGCGTGCCGGCGCTGATCCGCCTCGCCCGCACCCACCGGGACCCCGAGGTCCGGCGCCGGGCGATGTTCTGGTTGGGGCAGTCGGGCGACCCCCGCGCCCTGGCGTTCTTCGAGGAGCTGCTGGCGGGGTCCTGACTGCAACAATCCGCGCCGTGGCGGCGTCGTGCGAGGGACGCGTCCGCTTCCCTTATTATTCGCGATGCCCCACGCCCTGCGCCGCACCGCCGCCCTCGTCGGCCTCACCGTCTCGGCGGCGGTCGTCGCCTGGGCGGGGGTGGCGGCGGCGGTCGCGGTGGCGGGCACCGAGGACCAGGCCGGGCCCGTGGACGCCATCGTGGTGCTCGGCGCCGCCCAATACAACGGCCGCCCGTCGCCCGTCTTCCGCGCCCGCCTCGATCACGCGGCCACGCTCTACCGGGCCGGCCACGCACCGGTCATCCTGGTCACGGGCGGCATCGGCCGCCGGGACACGCTGAGCGAAGCGGCCGTCGGGGCGCGCTATCTCGCGAGCAGCGAGCTCCCCGGCGCCGCGGTCGTCGCCCTGCCGGCGGGCGCCGACACCTACGCGTCGCTCGCCGAAGTCGGCGGCTGGTTCCGCGGGCGGGGGTCGCGCCGGGTGCTGCTGGTGAGCGACGCGTTCCATCTGCTCCGCCTCCGAGTGCTGGCCGAGCGACTCGCGCTCGAGCCGTACACCTCCCCCGCCCCCGCGTCCCCGATCACGGCCAATCGGCGACGCTACCTCGCGTACGTGGCGGCCGAGGGGATCAAGGTGCCGTTGACCTGGCTGTTCCAGCGCTGACCCCGGAAAGGACCATCGCCTGATGCGGCTGGCGACGCGACGCCTCTACACCGGACGGGTGATCAATCTCGATCTCGAGACCGTCCGCTATCCGGACGGCTCGTCCGGGGAGCTCGAGATGATCCGCCACCCCGGGGCGGCGGCGGTCGTCCCCGTGCTGTCGGCCT
Organism: Gemmatimonadales bacterium; assembly: GCA_035620935.1. Lineage (GTDB taxonomy): Bacteria > Gemmatimonadota > Gemmatimonadetes > Gemmatimonadales > GWC2-71-9 > SZUA-544. The sequence continues at coordinate 11,522 of DASPFU010000173.1, read as the reverse complement.
GGGACGGGCCCGATCCGGTGATCCTGCTGCTGCGGCAGTTCCGCTACGCGGCCGGCGGGACACTCTGGGAAATCCCGGCCGGGCGGCTCGCCGATCCCGCGGAGGACCCCGCCGACTGCGCCCGCCGCGAGCTGCTGGAGGAGGCCGGGGTGACGGCCGGCCGGATGGAGCGCCTCACGACGGTGTGGACCACCCCTGGCTTCACCGACGAGGCGATTCACCTGTTCGTGGCCGCGGAGCTGCGGGAGGGAACGCACCGGCGGGAGCGGGACGAGTTCATCGAGGTGGCGCCGCGGCCCCTGTCACAGGTGCTCGAGATGATCAGGGGCGGCGAGGTCTGCGACGCCAAGACGGCCTTGGCCATCCTCTATGTGGCGGGGTTCATTCTGGGACGGTGACACGGTGTGTCCCCCCCAGAGGACGACCCCGGGAACGGGGGGAGATTGTAATGTGTTGTTTAACAAGATCTTAATGATCCGAGATGCGGGGAACACTTCCTGCCATGAGTATTGAACAGGACACAATGGGCCATCCCTGGGGGAGACCATGCGGGGAGTGCTGAAGCAGATTGCCGGTTCGTTGCAGGTCCGCCCGCGTCCGCCGCTCGAGGAGCTGGACGACGCGCACCTCGTCCGCCAGCACATCGCCGGGGACGCGCAGGCCTTCGGGGTCCTGGTGGACCGCTACCAGACGCGGCTGCTGAACTTCGTGCACCGCACCATCGGTGACCGCGAGCGCGCCGAGGATCTGGTCCAGGAAGCATTCATCCGGGTGTTCCGCCACATCCAGCGGTTCGACCAGTCCAAGAAGTTCTCGACGTGGATCTACACGATCGCGTCGAACCTGGCGAAGAACGAGCTCCGCAACCGCAGCCGCAACCCGCTGGTGTACTTCCAGGCGATGCGGGACACCTGGGACGCCGATCACCGACCGCTGCAATTCGAGGACCCCGGGCCGCGGCCGGACGACGAGTTCCGCCGCCGCCACGTGAAGGAGGCCGTGGACCGGTGCGTGGCGCAGCTGCCGGCGCACCATCGCGAGGTCTTCGTCCTGCGGGAGATCGAGGGGCGGAGCTATCAGGAAATCGCCGAGATCACGGGGTGCAACCTGGGCACCGTGAAGAGTCGCCTCAACCGGGCCCGCAACAGCTTCGCCCAGCTGATCGCACCGCTGGTCGACTAGGAGGGCGGGGGGCTCTGGAACCCCCCGCCTTTCCAGTGGTACAATCCGCCGAATGAACTGCGCCGAGTTCCTGGCCCGCTACAGCGAATACCGCGACGGCACGGTGACGGCTCCCCGCGAGCTGCGCCGTTTCCGGCGGCACGTCGCCATCTGTGCGCGGTGCCAGGCGTTCGACGCGGCGGTGCGCGATGGCGTCGCGGCCCTGCGGGACGTCCCGGCGGTCGCGCCCAGCGCGTCGTTCCGGCGGCGTCTCGAGGCCCGGCTCGCGGCGGAGCGCGCCGGCGCGGCACGGCCGCGCGCCTCCGTCCTGGTCCGGCTCGCGGGAGCGTTGCTCGTCCTGGCCGCGATGAGCCTGGTCGGGTGGGAGGCGGTCCGCCGCACCACGCCCGGCACCGCGCCGGCGCTCCCGCCGGTGGCGTTCCCCAAGCCGCTCGTGAACGCCGGCGTGCCGTTGGTGACGTTCCAGGACCCTCGGGCCAGCGTGCTGGCGGGCAACCCATACCCGTACGGCACGGCCTTCGTGCAGCCCGCGGCGCGCCGCTGATCTCCCGCCTTTCTCGCCCGCGCGCCCGGCGGTAACTTCCCCGCGATATGGGGGGGCTCACCGTGGACGCGCTCTACCGGCAGGTCCGCAAGGGCGCGATCGACCCGGTCTACTACCTGCACGGCGATGAGGACATCCTCAAGGACGAGGCGATCCGGGAGATCGTCGATCGCGTCCTCGATCCGACGATGCGGACGTTCAACCTGGACCAGCCCGACACGGCCGGCCTCGACGCCGAGCGCCTGCACGCGCTGCTCAATACGCCGCCGATGCTCGCCGAGCGACGGGTCGTGGTGTTGCGCGGGGTGAGCCAGCTGCAGCGGAAGTCGCGGGCGCGGGACGCCCTGTTGCGCTACCTCGCCGCACCCAGCCCGGACACCGTCCTCGTGATGGTCGACCCCGCGCTCGACCCCGCGAAGGAGAGGCCCAGGAGCAAGGAGTCGTTGGCGGACGTCTTCCCGCCGACGGTCACGGCGGTCGCGCTGGACCGTCTGCCGCCCGAGCGCGTACAGCGCTGGATCGCGCACCGGGCCGGGACGCTGGGCGTCGCGCTGGAGGACGAAGCGGCGGCGCACCTCGCCAGCGCGCTCGACCACGAGCTCGGCGGGATCGCCCAGGAGCTCGAGAAGCTGGCCGTCGCGGTCAGCGGCCGTCCGGTCACCCGGGCGGACGTCGAAGGCCTGATCGGCATCCGCCACGGCGAGACGTTGCAGGACCTCGTCGCCGCGGCGCTCGAGCGCCGGGCCCGCGTGGCCGCTGGCCTCGTGGTACCGGTGCTCGGGCAATCCGGCGTGAGCGGCGTCCGGATCGTCACCGCCCTGGGAACGGCATTGCTGGGGACGGCGATCGCGCGGGCGGAGCTCGACCGCGGGACTCCGCCGGCGCGCGCCGAGCCGATCGTGTTCCGCCACATCATGGCCAGCCGGCCCGTTGGCCTTCCCAAGTGGAAAGAGGCGGCCGCGCAGTGGGTGCGGTGGGCGCGCGGGTGGCGTGCCGCCGAGCTGCGGCATGCGCTGCGGGCCGCCCTGGCGGCGGACGGCGCGCTCAAGGGGACCCGCGTCTCCCGAGAGGCTGGTATCGTGATGGAGCTGGTCCTGGGATGGGCGGTCGCGACGCGGGAGGCCGCGTGACGCGACACGCGGGTGCCCGTGCCGCGCTCGCCGCGGGCGTGCTGGGGCTCGCCTGGGTGGGGCCGGGACGGCTCGACGCCCAGGCCGATCCCCGCCTGCGCAACGCGGTCGCGCTCGCCCAGTCGGGGCAGCTCGATTCGGCGCGGACGCTGGTGGATCGGCTGCTGGCGGCGCTGCCGCCGACCGACTCGGTCTTTCCCGAAGCGCTCTACACCGCCGGACTCGTCGCCGCCGATGCCCCGACGGTGATGCGCTACCTGCAACGCGTGATCGTGGAATACGACCGCTCGCCGTGGGCGGACGACGCGCTGCTGCGGCTCACCCAGCTGCACTTCGCCCAGCGGGATGCGGCGTCGACCGTGCAGGCGGCCGAGCGCATGCGCCGCGACTACCCCGACTCGCCGCTCTTCCCCCAGGCCGCCTTCCCGGCGGCTCGGGCGTACTTCGATCTGCGCGACGAGACACGCGGCTGCGCGCTGATCCGGATCGCGCTCGCCGGGGCCGGCGACAACGTCGAGCTGCGCAATCAGGTCAACTTTTACGCCGCGCGTTGTCCCCCGGAGGGCGGCCCGGCACCCGACAGCGGCCCCACCGCTCGGCCGGCCGCACCCCGTTTCGCCGTCCAGGTGCTCGCGGTCCGCGGCACGGCACAGGTCGACGAGATGCTCACCCGGCTGCGCGGGATGGGATACACGACCCGGGTGGTGCGTGACACCACCGGGCTCTTCAAGGTGTGGGTCGGCCCCTACCCGACGCGCGAGGCGGCGCAGCAGGCGCAGCAGCAGATCCGCACCCGGCTCGGCGGCCAGCCGTTCATCGTGGAGGAGCGGTGACGCCACGGCTCGCCGACCGCCCGGGCGCCCCCGCCGCCGACACACCGTTGATGCAGCAGTATCGCGACATCAAGGCGCGGCATCCCGGGGCGATCCTGTTCTTCCGGATGGGCGACTTCTACGAGATGTTCGAAGATGACGCCAAGCTCGCAGCGCGCGAGCTCGGCCTCACCCTCACGTCGCGCAACAATGGCGGCGCGGCGGAAGTCCCGCTGGCCGGCGTCCCGGTGAAGGCGGCGACCGACTACCTGCGCCGCCTGGTTGCGGGCGGCCACAAGGTCGCGATCTGCGAGCAGGTCGAAGACCCGAAGCTCGCCAAGGGGCTGGTGCGCCGCGAGGTCGTCGAGACCGTCTCCCCGGGCGCCGTCCTGGCCGACGACTGGCTGGAGCAGCGGCGGAACAACTTCCTCGTCGCCGTGGACCCCCGTGGTGCGGCCGCCGGGGTGGCCGCCCTGGACCTGACCACCGGCGAGCTGGCGCTCGAGGTGGTGGCGCCAGCGGATCTGGCATCCGCCCTGGCGCGGTACGAGGCGCCGGAGCTGGTGCATCCGGCCGGCGCGCCCGTGCCCGTGGCGCGCGACGTGCCGGTGGCACGCACCGAGCGCGAGGCGTGGGAGTTCGATCCCGCCCTGGGGCGTGAGGACCTGTGCCGGACCTTCCGCCTCGCCGGCCTCGACGGACTGGGCATCGAGCCGGGCGACGCGCCGGCCCTCGGGGCGGCGGGCGCGCTGCTGCGGTATGCCCGCGAGCTCAAGCCGGGCGGCCTGCCGCACCTCGCCCGGCCGCGCGTTCAGCGCCGGGGCGACACCCTGCCGCTCGACGAGATGACGCGCCGCAACCTCGAGCTGGTGGAGCCGCTGCGCGCCGGGGCCACGGGCACGACGCTCCTCGAAGTGATCGACCGCACCCGCACACCCATGGGGGCCCGGCTGCTGCGCCGCTGGCTGCTGGCGCCCCTGGTCGATCCAGCGGCGATCGGGGCGCGGCTCGATGCGGTCCAGGTCTGCGCGGACGACGCACCGGGCCGGGAGCGGCTGCGCGACGCGCTCGACGGCGTGCGAGACCTCGAACGCCTCGCCGGGCGCGCCGCGCTGGGCCGCGCCACGCCCCGCGACCTCGGTGCACTGCGCGACTCGATCGAGCGACTGCCTGACGTACAGGACGCCCTCCTCGGGCTCGCGGGGCGCGATCGCTCGACCCTGCTCGCCCGCGGCGCTGCCACCTACGATCCGCTGCAGGACCTCGGGGACCTGCTGGCCCGGGCCCTGGTGGACCGCCCGCCCCCCCAGCTCGGCGACGCGGACGCCATCCGGCCGGGGTACGATGCGGCCCTCGACGCGCTGCGGGACGCGCGCGATGGCGGCAAGCAGTACATCGCCGGGCTGCAGGCGCGCGAGCGCGAGCGCACCGGCATCGCGTCCCTCAAGGTCGGATTCAACCGGGTGTTCGGGTACTACATCGAGATCACGCGGACCCACCGGGACCGGGTGCCCGCCGACTACGAGCGGCGCCAGACGCTCACGGGAGCGGAGCGCTACGTGACGCCGGAGCTGCGCGAGCAGGAGGCCCGCGTGCTCGGTGCCGAGGAGCGGATCGCGGCCCGCGAGGCCGAGCTGGTGGACGCCCTGCGGCACGCCGTCGCCGACGCCGTCGGCCGCGTGCAGGCCCTCGCGACGACCCTCGCGCAGGTGGACGTGTGGGCCGGTCTGGGCGATCTCGCGCACCGCGACGGGTACGTGCGCCCCGACGTGAATGACGGCTTCGCGCTCGAGCTCGCCGGCAGCCGCCACCCGGTGGTGGAGCGGATGATGCCGCGCGAGGCGTTCATGCCGAACGACGTGGCCCTGGACGGCGCCGGCCGCGTGATCGTGCTCACCGGGCCGAACATGGCCGGCAAGTCCACGGTGCTGCGGCAGGTGGGGCTGTGCGTGCTGCTGGCCCAGACCGGCGCGTTCGTCCCGGCGCGCCGCGCCGTGATCGGGGTGGTGGACCGGCTCTTCACCCGTGTCGGGGCCTCCGACAACCTGGCCCGCGGGCAGTCGACCTTCATGGTCGAGATGAGCGAGACCAGCGCCATCCTGCACGGCGCCACCGATCGCAGCCTCGTGCTGCTGGACGAGATCGGCCGCGGCACGTCCACCTTCGACGGTGTCGCCATCGCGTGGGCGGTCACCGAACATCTGCATAACACGGTGGGCTGCAAGACGATCTTCGCCACGCACTATCACGAGCTCACCCAGCTCACCGAGGAGCTGGCGCACGCGCGCAACTGGAACGTGGCGGTCCGCGAAGCCGGCGACGATGTCGTATTCCTGCACCGGCTCGAGCCCGGCGGCGCGGACCGCTCCTACGGCATCCATGTCGCCCGCCTCGCCGGTATGCCCGCGTCGGTCGTGGCGCGGTCGTGGGAGGTGTTGCGGGTGCTCGAAGCCGGTCACCACCTCGCCCACCGGCCCCCACCCCCTGCCCCGGACGCGACCCAACTCGGCCTGTTCGCCCCGCCCCACCCCGTCGTCGCGGCGCTCGCGGGGCTCGACGTGGACGCGCTCACCCCGCTCGAGGCGCTGAACCGCCTCGCGGCGTGGAAGCGCGACCTCGGGAAGGCGTCGTGATCCCGCGGGCGCCGGCGGTCCCCCTGGTGGCGGCCGTCCTTCTGGCGGCCTGCGGCACCGACGCCCCGCCGGACGGCGGCGTCCCCGCCGCCGATGTCGAGGTGCCGGTGGCGCTGAACGCCGACTCCCCGTTCGGTTACCCGCCCGCCCTCTACGATCGGGGGGTGGAGGGCGACGTGGTACTGCATCTCTACGTCGATTCCGCGGGCCGCCTCAGGCCGGAGTCGACGCGCGTCGCAGAGTCGAGCGGCAGTCCGGCACTGGACTCCGCCGCCCTCGCCGGCGCTGCGGGGTTGCGGTTCGCACCGGCGACGCGTCGTGGCGTACCGGTCGGCGCCGTGTTCCTGCAACCCGTCCGCTTCCGGCGTCCGGTCCCGGCCGCGCCGCGCCCCGGGGGTCCTTGATGCCGCCGCACGAACGCCCGTACGACACCGTGCTCGACACGATCGGCTGGACCCCGCTCATCCGGCTCAACCGGGTGACCGAGGGGATCCGGACGCCGGTGTTCGCGAAGGCCGAGTTCTTCAACCCGGGTGGCTCGGTCAAGGACCGCATCGGCGTCGCGATGATCGAGGCGGCCGAGCGCGAAGGACGTCTCAAGCCCGGGGGGTTGATCGTCGAGGCGACGTCCGGCAACACGGGCGTCGGGCTCGCGCTGGCGGCGGCCGTGAAGGGGTACCGCTGCATCTTCACGATGCCCGACAAGATGTCGCAGGAGAAGGCCCGGTTGCTGCGGGCCCTGGGCGCGGAGGTCATCATCACGCCGACCGCCGTGGCTCCCGACCATCCGGACAACTACCTCATGAAGGGCCGGGCGATCGCCGCCACCCACCCCAACGCCATCTTCGCCGACCAGCACTACAACCCCGTCAATCCCGAGGCGCACTACCGGACCACGGGTCCCGAGCTGTGGACCCAGACGGACGGCCGCATCACCCACTTCGTCTGCGCGCCCGGTACGGGCGGCACGGTGACCGGCGCCGGGCGGTACCTCAAGGAGCGCAATCCGGCGGTACGCGTCGTGGCGGGCGATCCGGTGGGCTCGATCTATCGCGAGTACGCCCGCACCCACTGCAAGACCGAGGGTCTCCCCTACAAGGTGGAGGGCATCGGCGGCGACAAGATCCCGACGTCGCTCGATTTCGGCGTGGTCGACGAGTGGATCACGGTGAGCGACCGGGATGCCATCCTGATGGCGCGGCGACTGGCGCGCGAGGAGGGTCTGTTCACCGGCGGCTCGACCGGCGTGAACGTGGTCGCGGCGCTCGAGATGGCGCGCCGCGTCGACGACCCGGCCGCGCTGGTGGTGACCGTGCTGTGCGACACCGGGGAGCGCTATCTCTCCAAGGTCTACAACGACGAGTGGTTGCGCGAGAACCAGATCGTGGAGCCGGAGCGGGTGACGGCGGCAGACCTGGTGGCGCGCAAGGACCCCGGGGCGCCCGCCCTGGTACACGTCGCCCCCGCGGCGACGGTGCGCCAGGCGCTGAACCTGATGGGCACGTACAACGTGTCGCAGGTCCCGGTCCTCGACGGCCCGGACGGCGTGGGTGCCGTCTCCGAGCAGGACCTGATGGCGCGGGCGCTCGAGGATCCGACCACGCTCGACCGGCCGGTGAGCGAGGTCATGGGTCCGCCGTTCCCCGTGGTGGACGGGGACATGCCGGCCGAGCGCGTGGCGAACCTGCTGTCGCGCGTCACGCCCGCGGCCCTGCTGCGGACGGACGGACGGCTCACCGGCATCGTCACGCGGTACGACCTGCTCCATCAGCTCGCCGGGATCCGCTGATGCGGGTCACGGTGCTGACCGGCGGCGCGACCGCCGAGCGGGCCGTCGCGTTCGCCAGCGCCGCCCAGGTCGTGGCGGCGCTGCGCTCGCGCGGGCACGCGGTCGCGGTCGTCGACACCGTCACCGGGCCGCTCGCCGCCGCGGCGGAGGCGGCGGCGCTCTCGTCGGCGGTCGGGGCCCCGCCCGATGCCGCCGCTCTCGACGGCCGCGAGCGGCGCTTCCTCTCCGAGACGCTCGCCACCCTGCCCGAGATCCGGGACGCGGAGGTGGTCTTCCTCTGTCTGCACGGGGGGCGCGGGGAGGGCGGTGTGGTCCAGACGCTGCTCGAGACGATCGGCGTCCCCTATACCGGCAGCGGCCCGCTCGCGAGCGCCCTCGCCATGGATAAGGACCTCGCCAAGCGCGTCGTGCGGGCCGCCGGCGTCCTGGTCCCGGCCTGGCTCATGGCGCCCGCCGCGCCGGCGGACGTCGGGCACCACCTTGGGTGGCCGGCGATCGTGAAGCCGTCCAAGCAGGGGTCCTCGGTCGGGCTCACCCTCGTCCCGGGGCCCTCCGGGCTCGAGGCGGCCGTCGCGCTCGCCCGGCAACACGACGACGAGGTCATGATCGAGAAGTACGTCCCGGGGCGGGAGCTCACGGTGGGCATCCTGGCGGACGTGGCCCTGCCGGTGGGCGAGATCATCCCGCGCCGGGGGCTGTTCGATTACGAGGCGAAGTACATCCCGGGGGCGTCGGCCGAGGTCTTCCCCGCGGCGCTCGCGCCGGCCCTCGCCGGCCGCCTGCAGGACGCGGCGCTCGCCGCCCACCGGGCGCTCAAGCTCGGCGGGTACTCGCGCGTCGACTTTCGCCTCGACGCCGCGGGCGCCATCTTTTTCCTGGAGGCCAACACCCTCCCGGGGGTCACCGGGACCAGCCTCCTCCCCCAGGCGGCCCGGGCCGCGGGGATCGTGTTTCCGGACCTGTGCGAGCGGATCTGCCGGCTCGCGCGGAACGTCCACGCGAGTGGCGGGGAATAACCAGCATGGTGGGCGCGCAGCGGAGCTTCGGCATGACCCCGTGGGTGCGACGGTTGCTCGTCGCGAACGTGCTCGTGTATCTGCTGCAGGTCACGGTCTTCGTCGATCCCCGCTTCCTGACCACGTTCGGATTCGCCCCGCTCACGGCGCTGGATCATCCGTGGACGTTCCTCACCTACCAGTTCCTGCACGCCGGCCTGCTGCATGTCGCGTTCAACCTGCTGGCGCTGTTCGTGTTCGGACCGGCGGTGGAGGAACGACTGGGCGGCGGGACGTTCCTCGCGTACTACCTCGGGTGCGGCCTCGGCGGCGCCGCGTTGTCCTTCGCCCTGATGCTGCTGCTTCCGGTGCACGTGATGGTGGGCGCTTCGGCGGCGGTCTACGGGGTGATGCTCGCCTATGCGTGGTTCTGGCCCGACGACGGGATCTTCGTGTTCCCGTTCCCGGAACCGATCCCGGTGAAGTGGATCGTGACCTTCGCGGTGGCCGTGTCGCTGGTGCTGGCGCTGTTCTCGCCCCACGACGGTGTCGCCCATCTCGCGCACCTCGGGGGCTTCGGCACCGGCGCCGCGTTCCTCGTGCTGCGTGACCGGCGTCTCCGCGGCGCGACCCGCGACCCCGCGCCCCCCCAGGGCGTCCTCGTCCACCCGCGCCCGCGGGAGGGACGTGCCGCCGAGTCGCCGCCGCGCCCGCCGGCGGCCGCGCCGCCCGATCGGGCCCAGGCGGAGATCGATCGGGTGCTCGACAAGATCTCGGCGTCGGGGATCGAGAGTCTCACCCCCGCGGAGCGGCGGTTCCTCGCCGAGATGAGCCGGCGACTGCGCGACCGCGTCTGACGGTCGCCCTCGCGGCCCCGCGTCAATGATCGCGCTCGCATTCCTCCTGGCCGCGCAGCAGCCTGATCTCCCGCAGGCCGAGTCCCTCCTCGCCGCCGGGAAGGCGTACGACGCCGCGCGCCTGGCCGCGCGCGTCGTGGCCCGACGACCGCAGGACACCGCCGCTCGCCTGCTGCTCGGTCGCGCGCACCTCGCCCGTCCGGTGGTCGGGCGCTACGCCGCCCTCGTCGCGTTCCGGGCGGCGGCGCGGCTCGCCCCCGGGGATCCAGCGGCGCTCTACTGGCAGTCGGAGGTCGGGCTCCTCCTCGGCAGCGACGAGGGCGAGAGCATCGCGCGCGAGGCACTGATCCGGCTGTTCGCGCTCGCTCCCGACTACCGCGACAGCTGGAGTCGTTTCAGCCGGCTCTTCGGGAACGGCGCCATCTGGCGCCGCGCCGACAGCGCGCTCGCGCACCACCCGGACGACCCGCTCGCCCTGACCCGCCGCGGGCACCTCGCGATTCTGCTCGAGGAGCCGGCGCGGGCCGATTCCGCGCTGGCCCGCGCCGGCGCGCGAGGGGCGGATCGTGTCGAGACCGCCCTGCTGCGCGCCGAGGCCGCGTTCCTCGGGAGCGATCCTCCCACGGGCGACGCCTGGATCGACACGGCCCTGGCCCACGCCGCCGAGGACTCGACCGGGGCGCTGTGGACGCGGTTCTGGGCCATTGCCTCGCCCGCGGAACAGGCGGCCTACGCCGTCACCCCGCCCGCGGAGCGGAGCGGGTTCTTCCGCCGGTTTCTCGCCCGGCGTGATCCCAACCTCCTCACGCCGGAGAACGAGCGGTTGCGTGAGCACTTTGCGCGGGTGGCCTACGCGCGGCGCCATTTCCGGCTGTTGCATCCCCTCAATCAGTACCACCGCTCGACCATGGTCCGCGGCATCGCCGCCGGCAACTCGCGCGCCCTGCTGCAGGACCTCACCGTCGACGCCCCGGCGCTGTTCGTCGCTGCGCCAACGGCGCGCGCCCGCGCCGCCGGCGGGCTGGGACTGAGCGGCGCGGATCTCGTCCCGGCCGATTCGAGTGCCGTCACTGCGTTCTTCCTCGCGGGGCTGGACGCCCGCGGCCTGCTGTGGCTGCGCCACGGTCGGCCCGAGCGGCGGATCATGGGTGCGTTCGACGCGCTGCGCCCCGCCGTGGACGGCGCGCAGGCGCTCGACGTGGAGAGCTGGGTGTATCCCTCGCCCGACGGGCCGGTGAGCGTCGGGTTCCGGCGGGGCACGGGCGGGGTGTTCGGGTTCGGTGCACCCGCGGGGGACTTCGTGTTCGAGCCCGTGTCGGACCGGCAGCTCCGCGCCACGCGCGCCCTCCTCCGCAGCGATGCGACCGCCCTCCCGGCGCCGCTGGACGCCCCCGCCTGGGTCGCGTTCTTCCCCGACTCGAGCGGGAGCCGCACCGCGGTCTACGTACGCACCAGGCCAGGGCAGGCAGCCGCCGCCCTGTGGGGCACGGGCGGGCAGGCCGCGGGCGCCGCCGGGGACGGCGTCCTCCGTCTGACGGTGCCCCCGGGCGCTTACGAGATCGGCGTGGACGTGGACTCGG
>DASPFU010000172.1:0-28261 GCA_035620935.1 Gemmatimonadales bacterium | reverse complement strand
CCGACCGCGAGGACGACGAGGGCGTCCACCTCAGCGGCGCGGCCGTCGGCGACGGGCAGATCGGCCGGCGGGCGGCGCACGTCGAGGATGCGGACGCCGCGCTCGCGTGCCAGGGCGGCCAGCTCCGGGTCATCACCGATGAAGGTGTGGAGGCCGCTCCAGACCTCGAGACCGCGGCTGATCGCCTCCCGCAGCCAGCCGCGCCACTCGTCGGGCAGCTGCCCGCCGGCCGGCGCGATGCCGATGAGCACGGCGGTGGCACCCGCTCCCCGGCCGATGCCGTCGACCAGATCCCCCACGACGGGGATCGCGCCGCCGTAGCCGAGCACGTCCTGAACGGTCCGTCCCGCCTGGTGGCGGTCCAGCACGGCCACGATCCGCTCCGGGAAATAGCGGATGCAGGAGTTCGCGGTCTTGGACGAGAGGGGGTCGAACTGGCCGTCGGCCAGGATGAGGAAGCGGTGCGCGGACGGCGGCACGGCGGCGCTGCGGAGGGGTGGAGACCGGCCTAGCGGCCGGTCCCCGCTTCGTCGTCGTCGACCAGCTCGGCCTCGGCCGCGCCCTTGCCCAGCTGCCGTGTCTCGGGGGGCGCGCCGGGGGCGAGCAGCCCCATCTTCTGCTTGAGGGCGAGCAGCTGCTGGTCAGCGTCCGCCTTCTCCTCGAACGCCGCGAATTGCTTGATCAGCGTGTCGCCCGACAGGTCCTCGGTGACCTCGGCCGCCGCGATGAGCTTGCGCTCCTCGTGCTCGATCGCCTCGGCGAGCCGATCGAAGGTCTCGAACGCGCTCTTGTCCCCGATGGACGACATCGTCTCCTGAATGCGCTTGTGCGCCTCGGCGCGCTTCTGCCGCGCGATCAGGATGTTCTTCTTGCGCTTCGCCTCTTCGATCTTGTCGTTGAGCTGGCGCAGGGAGCCCTTGAGCTTGTCGGTCTCCTCGCGGTGCTTCACCCACGTCTCGTGCAGCTGCACGGCGCCGTGCGCGTGCTCGTTGTGCCGCAGCAGCGCCTGCTTGGCGAGGTCGTCCCGGCCCTCCTGCACCGCCAGGACCGCGCGCTTCTCCCAGTCCTCGGCGAGCTTGCGCTCCTGCTCGACCTGGGCCGACAGGCGCTTCTCGTCGGCGATGGCCGCCGCCACCTGCTGCTTCGCCTTGGCCAGCTGACTGCGCATGTCCACGATCAGCTGGTTCAGCATCTTTTCCGGGTCTTCGGCGCGCGAGATCAGGTCGTTGATGTTCGACCGGATCAGCGTCGAAAGACGGTCAAAGATCCCCATGGCGTTCCTCGCGTTGGTCCCGCGTTTACGACCCGGCGCCGAGGCGGCGGTCCCGGCTCTCCGCCAGCACCCGTTCGGCGAAATCTAACCGCTCCGAGAACTCTCCCAGATCGCCGCGCAGCGCCTGCATCTCGGCCTCGATCCGCGCCAGCCGGTCCTCCTGCTCCCCCGTCGCCAGCCCGTGCCGCTTGCCCCGCAGGCGCTCCCCGATGGCCTTCCCGATCGGCGACATCACCACCCAGCGCACCACGAAGATCACGGCCACCGCCATGACCACCATCGTGAGCAGCTCGAACGCCTGCATCGCGAGCAGGTTCGGGTCCGGCGGCATGCTCGGCGGCATGGGCGCCGGTGTCTGCACGACCACCTGGATCATGTAAGGAATGTACGGCTCCCCGGGTGCGAGTGTTTCACCGGGCAACATCGCCCGGGCCCAGGCGCCCCGCCTCCCGCCGCCCGGCGAGCAGGCGTTCCATGAAGTGCAGCTGCCGGGTGAGCTCCTCGACGTCCCGCTTGAGGTCGTCCACCGTGTCTTCCAACAGATCGCGGTGGCCGCGTTCGGGGCCCGCGCCCCACCCGCGGCCGCGGATGCGCTCGGCCAGGGCGCGCCCGATGGGCGAGAACGCCATACCCACCAGCGCCCCGGTGCCCAGCAACACGATCGCCACGAGGGCGAGAACCTCTTCATCCATGGCGAGCCTCGCGATCGGTGCGACTCACACGCCGTCCGTCTGGCGACCCCGGGTCAGCAGCCGTTCCGTAAAATCTACCCGCTCCGCGAGTTCCGCCACCTCCCGGCGCAGGGCATCGACCGCCTCCACCAGCTCGGCCCGCCCCGCTTCGGCCGCCGGGTCCACGGCCACCCGGCCGCGGATGCGGTCGGCCCAGGCGCGGCCGATCGGCGAATACGCCACGGCCGCGAAGGTGCCGCCACCGAACAGCAGGACGATCGCGATGATGTCTTCCATGGCGCGACGCTCACTTCCCGGGGAGCCGGGCGGCGTCGCGCTGCTGCGCCAGCAGCCGTTCGGCGAAATCCACGCGCTCCTGCAGGTCGGCGACGTCGCCGCGGGCCTGCTGCAGGGTGTCCCGCAGAGCCTCCATCTCCAGGCGCAGCGCGTCGAGATCCGCGGCGCCCGGGCCACCCCGCAATCGCTCGCCGAGCCCGCGCACGATCGGCGTGAGCAGCCACGTGGCAGCCCCGATCGTGAGCAACGAGGCCACGATGATGTACGGGAGCTCGGGATTCACGGACGCTCCTCAGCCGCCGTTGCGCAGCCCGGGCGCCGCCCGGTTCTGCGCCAGGAGTCGCTCGGCGAAGTCGAGCCGCTCGCTCAGCTCCGTCATCTCGCGGCGCGTCTGGTGCAGCTCGGCGAGCAAGTCCTCGCGCAGCGCCTCGATCTGGCGCTGGGCTTCGCCGTCCGAAACCCGGCCGCCGCACAGCCGCTCGGCGATCGCGAGCACCACGGGCCGTAGCAGCCACGCACCGGCGCCGAACACCGACAGGAGGAGGAAGAACTCCGGGCCCTGCATGCGCCTCAGCGCCCGCCCGCGTCGAGGCGGTCTGCCTCGCGCTGGCGGGCGAGCATGCGTTCGGCGAAATCGACGCGCTCTTCGAGCTCGGCGAGCCGTCCGGTGGTCTCCTCGAGCGCCGCGAGCCGGCTCTCGACCTCTTCGGCCACCGCGCCGGGCGTTCCGGGAAGCCCCGCGCGACGCTCCATCCGGCGCACCGCGAGCCGCACGGCCCCGAACACCAGGTAGCCGATGCCGCCCGCGCCGACCGCGGCGCAGAGCAGCAGGAAGACGTCGATCGCGTCGTTCATTCGCGGCCGCCCTTGGCGAGCAGGCGTTCCGCGAAATCGACGCGCTCCGCCAGCTCCGTCACGTCGGCGCGCAACGTCCGCAGGTCCTCGAGCTCGGCGCGGATGGCCTTCAAGTCCTCCTTGAACTCGTCCTCGTCCACGGGCACCGACTGGCGGCCGAGGATCCGGGCGGCCACAGCCTTGCCGACGGGCGAGATGCTCAGCAGGAACAGCGTGCCCCCGCCGAACAGCAGCGTCACGGCCACCAGCCCGATCAGGTCTTCGCCCATCAGCGACCCGGGGCGGCGCGATCGGCGTCGCGCCCCTTGGCGAGCAGGCGCTCCGCGAAATCCACGCGGTTCTCGAGCTCGGTGAGCCGCAGCCGCATCTCTTCCAGGTCGGCGGTCACCTGCTCGCCGTCGTGTCGGTCGGCGGGAGGCAGGGGTCGCCCGGCGAGTCGCTCGGCGAGCGCCTTCCCGAGGGGCCCGCGCAGGATGAAGACCGCAGCCATCGAGATGAAGAAGACGACGGGAACGACGAACGGCGTGTCCATGGTATCACGATCCGGGCTTGAGCGCCCGTTCGCGCTCGCGCGCCAGCAGCCGCTCGGCGAAGTCGAGACGCTCCTCCAGCTCGGCGAGCCGCCCGGGCAGGGCCCGCAGCTCGTCCACCTCGCGCTGCAGCTCGTGCAGCTCCTCGGACGGCACGGCCGCCTCCCGGCGGGACTTCGCGTCGAGCCAGCGGTTCACCAGCTTGTACACGCCGAACATGAAGAGGGCAGACGTCGCCATCCCGGCGATGGGCACGAAGGCCCAGAGGTCGGGGCTCACGCCCGCTCCTGTCCGCGGGTGAGCAACCGCTCCGTGAAGTCGAGCCGTTCCTGCACCGCCCCGAGCTCCGCGCGAAGCTCGTCGAGGTCCTGGCGCAGGCGCTGGGTCTCCGGATCGGACGCCAGATGACGCCCGGCGATCCGCTCGGCGAACGCGCGGCCGAGCGGGCCGCGCAGAATGAAGACCGCGCTCGCGGACAGGAACAGGGTGCTCAACACGACCATCGGCGCGATGGCGTCCCAGTGCATGCTCACGCTCCTCGACGCTCTAGTCTACGGCCCGGTGGCTCGCCGGGCCAGCAGGCGCTGCAGGAACCGGCCGGTGTGTGAGCCGCGCGCCCGCGCCACGCCCTCGGGCGTCCCCACCGCCACCACCTGCCCGCCGGGGGCGCCGCCCTCCGGACCGAGGTCGATCACCCAGTCGGCCGTCTTCACCACGTCGAGGTTGTGCTCGATGACGATGACGGTGTTGCCCTTGTCCACCAGCCGGTGCAGCACCTCGAGCAGCAGGCGCACGTCCTCGAAATGCAGGCCGGTGGTGGGCTCGTCGAGGATGTAGAGGGTGCGCCCCGTGTCGCGCTTGGCCAGCTCGGTGGCCAGTTTCACGCGCTGGGCCTCGCCGCCCGACAGGGTCGTGGCCGACTGGCCCAGGTGGATGTATCCCAATCCTACGTCGTTGAGCAGCTCCAGTTTCGCGCGGATGCGCGGCTGGGCCTCGAAGAACTCGAGCGCGTCGGCCACCGTGAGGTCCAGCACGTCCGCGATCGACTTCCCCTTGTAGCGCACCTCGAGGGTCTCGCGGTTGTAGCGCCGCCCCTTGCACACCTCGCAGGGGACGTAGACGTCCGGGAGGAAGTGCATCTCGACCTTCACCAGGCCGTCGCCCTGACACGCCTCGCAACGGCCGCCCTTCACGTTGAACGAGAACCGGCCCGGCCCGTACCCGCGCAGCTTGGCCTCGGGGAGCATCGTGAACAGCTCGCGGATCGGCGTGAACAGCCCCGTGTAGGTGGCGGGGTTGGACCGCGGCGTCCGGCCGATGGGGCTCTGGTCGATGTCGATGACCTTGTCCACGTGCTCCAGACCCACGAGCCGATCGTGTTCGCCCGGCACCACCTTGGCGCGGTAGAAGTGGCGGGCCAGGGCGTGGTACAGGATGTCGGTGACGAGGGTGGACTTGCCCGAGCCCGAAACGCCGGTCACGGCGATGAACAAGCCCAGGGGAAACTCGACCGTGAGGTCCCGGAGGTTGTGCTGGCGCGCGCCGACGACCTGGAGGGTGCGTGCCGGATCGGCCACGCGGCGCCGCGGCGGCACGGGGATGCGCAGCTCCGCGCGGAGATAGCGGCCGGTGAGCGAGTCGCGGTGACCGAGGACGTCAGCCAGGCTGCCGGCCGCCACCACCTGGCCGCCGTGGCGGCCGGCCCGAGGCCCGAGATCGATCACGTAGTCCGCCGCGCGGATCGTCTCTTCGTCGTGCTCGACCACGAGTACGGTGTTGCCGAGGTCGCGCAGCTCGCGCAGGGTCGCGAGCAGGCGCTCGTTGTCGCGCTGGTGCAGCCCGATCGAGGGCTCGTCGAGGATGTACAGTACGCCCACGAGGCGCGACCCGATCTGCGTCGCCAGCCGGATGCGCTGGGCTTCGCCGCCCGAAAGCGTCTGGGCCGACCGGCCCAGCGTGAGATAGTCGAGCCCCACGTCGGCCAGGAAGCGCAGCCGGTCGAGCACCTCCTTCAGGATCGGCCGCGCGATCCCGGGGTCGAGGCCGGCCTTGCCGTTGCCGCGCACCGGGATCCCCCGGAAGAACTCGAGCGCACCGGCCACCGACAGCTCGACCACGTCGCCGAGGCTGCGGCCGTGGACCAGCACCGAGAGGCTCTCGGGCTTGAGCCGCCTGCCGCCGCAGGTGGGGCACGACTGCTCCACCATGAACTCGCCGAGCTGATCCCGCACGGCGTCGGAGGTGGTCTCGCGATAGCGCCGCTCTACGTGTTTCAGCACGCCCTCCCAGCCGGACTGGTACGATCCGTGGAGGCGTTGGCTGTCGTACTGGTAGGTGAGCGTCTTCCCGGGGACGCCGTGCAGGACGGTCTTGCGGGCCGCCGCCGGCAGGTCCTTCCACGGCGCATCGAGGCTGAACTTGAAGGTGCGCGCGAGCGTGGGCAGGATGACCTTGCGCAGGTAGCCGCTCGGCTCGCCCCATGGCAGGATCACACCCTCGAGGATCGACAGCCCGGGGTCGCCGAGCACCGGGTCAGGGCTGACTTCGCGCCGGGTACCGAGCCCTGAGCAGTCGGGGCACGCGCCGAACGGCGAGTTGAACGAGAACTGCCGCGGCTCGAGCTCGGGGAGCGACAAGCCGCACTGCGGGCAGGCATAGCGCTCGGAGAAGAGCGTCGGCTTGGCCCCTCCTTGCCGCGCGACCTCGACCGTCCCCTCGGCGGCCTTGAGGGCGGTCTCGATCGAATCGGCGAGCCGGCCGCGGTCGGAGCGCCGCACCACCAGCCGGTCCACCACCACGGCGATGTCGTGGTTCCTGCGGCGATGCAGCGTCGGGACGTCGGCGAGGTCGTAGGTGTCACCGTCCACCCGCACCCGCACGAAGCCCTGGCGGCGGACCGACTCGAACAGGTCGCGGAATTCGCCCTTGCGCCCGCGGACGAGCGGTGCCAGCACCTCGATCCGGGTGCCCTCCGGCCACTGCAGGATCAGGTCGGTGATCTGCGACGCGCTCTGGCGCTGGATCGGCGAGCCGTCGTTGGGACAGTGCGGCGTGCCGGTGCGGGCCCACAGCAACCGCAGATAGTCGTACACCTCGGTGATGGTGCCGACGGTGGACCGCGGGTTGGCGCCGGCGGTCTTCTGCTCGATCGAGATGGTGGGCGAGAGCCCCTCGATCGCGTCCACGTCCGGCTTCTCCATCAGTCCGAGGAACTGCCGGGCGTAGGCGGAGAGCGACTCGACGTAGCGGCGCTGGCCCTCGGCGTAGATCGTGTCGAACGCCAGCGAAGACTTCCCCGACCCCGAGAGCCCGGTGATCACCGTGAGGGTGTTGCGCGGGATCTCGACCGTGATGTTGCGGAGATTGTGCTCGCGCGCGCCACGGACGATGAGGAAGTCGCCGGCCATAGCCGTGGAGGCTAGCCGGTCCGCGCAGCCGGGGTCAATCCTCCCCGGCTCCCGGGTCAGGGTCCGGCGGTGAGCCTGTCGAAGCGCGGGTTGCCCCTGAGCGGGGCGAAGTTCGGGTCGATCCTGAGCCACCGGGCCGACAGGAAGTACGGGACGGCGAGCAGCGCCTCCAGCTGACCGATCGCCTGCTCGTGCTCGCCGACGATCGCGTACGTCCGGGCCAGCAGGTGCTGGTTGTAGGCGCCCGAGAACGCGTCCTTGGTCACCGGCAACAGGGCCACCGAACGTTCGGCGTTGCGGATCGCTTCGTCGCGGCGCCCGGCGTACGCCAGCGCCACGCTCGAGAGCGCCAGCAGGTAGTTGTCATCCGGTGTGGCGCGGAGCTTGGCCTCGTACCAGACGCGGGCCGAGTCGCCGTACAGGCGGGCTCGGGCCGCATCGCCGCGCAGGGCGTAGGTGGCGGCGAGCGCCGTGGCCCACGCCCCGCGGTCGTCGTCGAACGCGCCGGGCGAGAGCCGCAGCAACAGGCGTTGCTGCTCGTCGTCGAGCAGCCAGAACAGGTCCCAGGTGGCCGCGACGAAGGCGACGAGCCGGGTGGGCTCGATCTCGGGCGGCGCGTTGCGGAGCGCCGCTCGGGCGCCGGGGAGGTCGCCCTGGGCGAGGTACACCATCGCCCTGGTCAGCAGGAGGCTGATGCTGTTGGGTGCCAGCGTGCGCGCACCGTCGACGATGGCGAGCGCCTCGGCGTAGCGCCGCAGCCACAGCAGGTTGCTCGCCAGGGTCGCCTGCACGCCGACGGAGCGGGGGTCGAGCGATTGCGCCCGGCGCAGCACCTCGACCGCCGCATCCCAGCGACCCAGCGCCCGCTCCGTGAAGGCACTGCCTTGCAGCAGATCGGGGTGGCTGGGCGCGCGGCCGAGTCCCGCCTCGAACTCCCGGCGGGCGCTGACGAAGTCGAACTGCACGTTGGCGTGGTAGAAGCCCATCGCCGCGTAGGACTCGGGCGCCTCGGGAGCGAGCGCGCGGGCTCGCTCGGCCGCCCGCAGGGATGCGTCCGCGGCCTCCGGCGTGGGGTTGCCGAAGAAGATCCGTCCCTGGACCTGCGACAGCTGCGCCCACGCCTCGGCGAACGTCGAGTCGAGTGCCACCGCCTGCTCGTAGAGCGTCACGGCACGCCGCAGCCCCGTCTGCCCGCCCGAGCGGCTCGCCTCCTCGGCCTTCAGGAAGGCGTCATAGGCCGCCAGGTTCTTGGTCGGTGGCGCGGCGATCTCGCGCTCTTCGCCCGCGCCCAGGGCCACGTTGAGCGCGCCGGCGACACGCACCGCGATGTCGGACTGCACCTGGAACACGTCGGTGAGCGCCGCGTCGAAGGACTGCTGCCACGTCACGTCGCCGGTGCGCACGTCGATCAGCTCGGGCACGACCTGCACCCGGCCGCCCCCGCCCGGGGCGTGGGCCCAGTTCACCGTGGCGGTGAGGAGGTAGTCCACCCCCAGCTCGCGGCCGATGGCCTGGGGAGACTTGGCGGCGCCGCGGTACTGGTCCGAGCTGGTGCGCGCGGTGACCTGGAAGCCCGCCAGACCGGCGAGCTTGCCACGGACCTGATCGGTGATGCCGTCCACGAAGTACGCTTCGCTGGAGTCGCCGCGATTCTCGAACGGCAGGACGGCGATCCGCGCGCCCGCCGCGGCGCTGCGCCCCCCGTTGCTCCGCATCACCAGCGCCGTGGCCACCCCCGCCCACGCAGTCAAGGCGAGCACGCCGCCGGCGATCGCCGTCTGCCAGGTGAGCCAGCGCTTCACGCCGCGCACCTCGCGACCCGCCAGGCGCCGTGCCTCGGCCGATCGTGTCAGCAGGAGCATCGGCACGCCGAGAGCCAGCAGTCCCATGGCGAGCGCGAACACCCACGGCGGCAGCCCTACCTGCCGCATCACCGCCCAGATCACCGCCAGCACGCCCGCCGCGGCGACGCCGAACAGCCCCATCACCCGCGCGGGCGCGGGTCCGACCGGGACCGGCGCCACGCCCCCCGAGCGCACGCCGTCTGACGTCTCCACCAGGGCCGTGGCGAGATCGGCCGCCGACTGGTAGCGATCCTCCGGGCTGCGCGCCATCGCCCGCCGCACGGTCGTCTCGACCACGGCGGGCAGGCCGGCCCGGACCGTCGTGAGACGCCGCGGCTCCTCGGTGAGGGCACGGGCCAGGATCGCCTGCGGCGTGGGTCCCGCGTAGGGCGGCTCGCCCGCCAGCATCTCGTACAGCACGCCTCCCACCGCGTAGACGTCGGCCCGCGCGTCCACGTCCTTCGCGCCCGACGCCTGCTCGGGGCTCATGTACTGCGGCGTCCCGACCGCGAGCCCCGTGCCCGTCAGCCCGGCCTCGTTGTCGAGCGCCCGCGCGATGCCGAAGTCCGCCACCAGCGCGTGGCCCTCGCCCAGCATGATGTTGGCGGGCTTGATGTCGCGGTGGATGATGCCGCGGCGGTGCGCGTAGGCGAGCGCCTCGGCCACCTCGCGCGCCAGGCGCAGCGCCTCGTCCGCCGGCAGCGCCCCCTCGCGCGCCAGGCGCTCGCGCAGGGACTCGCCTTCGACGTACGGCATCACATAGAAGAGGAGGCCCTGGGCGGCACCCGAGTCGTAGACCGGCAGGATGTGGGGGTGGGTGAGCTGAGCGGCGATCTCGATCTCCCGCAGGAAGCGCTCCGCGCCGAGTGTGGCGGCGAGCTCCGGGCGCATCACCTTGACGGCCACCTTCCGCCGGTGGCGCACGTCCTCGGCGAGATAGACCGTGGCCATCCCGCCCTCCCCGAGCACCCGCTCGATGCGATACCGGTCGGCCAGCGCCGCCCGCACCCGGGCCACCTCCACCACCCCCGTCGCCGCCGTGCGGGGCGGCGCCCCGGGGTCGGTGGGTGTGGCGTGGCCGCACTGCAGGCAGAACTGTGCCTGCTCGGGCAGCGGCGTGTGGCACGCGGGGCAGGCGCGCGCGGCGGTCGTCAATTGGGACCTCTGGATCGGGGAAGGCAGAACGAACGGAATATCGGCGGAATGCACGGCCACGCAACCCTCCCGGCGCGCGCAGCGCGCCGGCGGCTCGCTTGCCGGGTATCATCCGGAGGGATACGTTTGCCGTCCCCAATGACCGGGTCGCCGCTCCTCGTACTGACGACGCTCGCTTCGCTCGACGACGCGCGCCGTCTGGTGCGGACCCTGGTGGACGAACGACTCGTCGCGTGCGGCACCGTGTTGCCGGGAGCGACGTCGATCTACCGGTGGCAGGGCGGCATACATGATGCAGCGGAAGTGGTGGTGCTGCTGAAAACGATGTCGACGCGCTGGGAGTCCCTGCGCGATGCCGTGCGGCGACATCACCCCTACGACGTGCCGGAGCTGCTCGCGCTCCCGGTGAGCGCCGGGCTGGATGCGTATGTGGATTGGGTCGCAGAGGAGGTAGCGCCGTGAAGCGTCGTGAGGACAAGCGGTGGCGCTCGCGCGAGCGGGCCCGGGTCGCGAAGGAGCTGCACACCGAGGCGGAGGTGCTGTCGAGTACGGGTGAGTTCGAGACACCCGTGGCCGCGGCGCCACAGCCGGACCGCCCGCCCGAGGCATCGCCGCCGCCGTCCGAGCTGTGGGAAGAGGCCGAGTCGGCGCGCGGCGCGGGGCACACGATGCGCGCGGTGCAGTTGTGCCGCGCGTTCCTCGCGGCCGAGCCCGGCCACATCGCGGCGCGGCGCGCCCTGGCGCAGATGCTCGCCGCCGCGGGCGACGCCGACCGCGCGCTCGCGGAGCTGGACCGGGCCGTGGCGCTCGCCCCCGCGGACGCCGGACTGCGGCTCGATCGCGCGCGGGTGCTGGGGGACGCCGGCCGGTTCGCCGCCGCGCAGCGCGAGGTGGAGCACGTGCTGACGCACGAGCCCGAGCACACCGACGCGGTGACGGCGTTGGGCAGCCTGCTCGCCCGGCGCGGTCTCTGGGTCGACGCCGTGCGGCAGCTGCGGCGTTCGGTCGAGCTCGACGGGGACCGCCCGTCCACGTGGTGCCAGCTCGGCGAGGCGCTGAACCGGCTGGACGACCTGTCCTCGTCGCTCGCCGCGTTCGAGCGCGCCGCCGCGATCGACCCGCTCAACCCCCGCGCCCTGCAGGGGATGGGACGCGTGCTGGACCGCCTCGGCCGCTCGGACGAGGCCACGCAGCTGTACCGCCGCGCCCGGGAGGCGACCGGCCGGTGATCCGCGTGGTGGTGGACGATCTCGCGTCGGCGTCCGCCGACGCGATCGTCCGGCCGGCCACGATCCGTCTCGCCCCCACCACTCCCGCCGCCGAGCGCGTGGACCGCGCGGGCGGCGATGCGCTTCAGGGGGCCCTCGCGCTGCGCGAGGACCTCGCGGTCGGCGCCGCCGTGGTCACGGCGGGCGGCGGCCTCACCGTCGAGTTCGTCATCCACGCGGTGGTGGCCACGGAAGCGGCGCAGGTCACGGCCCAGGGCCTGCGCCGGGCGTGGCGCTCCGTGCTCGAGCGCGCGCGCGAATGGCAGTTCGCGCACATCGCCACACCCCCCCTGCACCCGGGCTCCCCCGAGCTGCGGCTGGCCGATGTCGCCGACGCGATGGCCGAGGTACTGCGGGAGGTGGGCGACATGGGCGGCTTCCCCTCCTCCGTATCTTTCGTGGTCGATTCCGAGGAGGACCGCGCCGTGTTCACCGCCGCCCTGCGGGTGGGTCGGGCATCCCCTTCGTGACCCGCCGCCACTGGGGGGCGGTCATCCTCGTCGTGTGGGTCGCGAGCCTCGCCTGGCTCGTGAAGCGGGTGTACTTCCGCCCCACCGGCGCCCGGCTGGCCGAGGCCGCGCTCGCCGTGTCGCCAGGCGCGTTCTACTACCATATCGGCGCGCACGGCCGGCAGGTGGGGTTCGCCTCGACGACGGTCGACACGCTCATCGACTCGATCCGCGTCGAGGACCTGCTGGTACTCGACGAGGTCGCGCTCGGCCGGGTCCGCCGCAGCAACGCGCGCTCGACCGCCGTGCTCACGCGGGCGCTCCGCCTGCGCTCGGTCGAGACCGACATCGACGCGGACGGCCGCAGCTTCGCCGCCCGCGGCACCGTCAGTGACGACACGCTGTTCCGGCTGACGCTCCGGGCGGAGCACGATTCGGAGACCGTCCGCTGGGCCCTCGCCCGGCCGGTGGTGGTTCCGTCGCTGCTCGCCCTGCGGCTGGCGTTCGGCGGGGAGCTTCGGTCGGGTAACACCTATTCCGCGCGCCTGTTCGATCCCATCCTGCTCGCCGAGCGCGACGTCAGCGCGCGGGTGGGCGCGGAGTCCACGTTCGTGGTGGCCGACTCGGCCGAGTACGACTCCACCGCGATGGCCTGGGTGCCGGTGCGGTTCGACACGGTACGGGCGTTCGCCGTGGACGAGGAGGGCGCGGGCGGGCGGACGCGGCAGTGGGTGGACGCACAGGGGCGCCTGGTGCGCGCCGAGCATCCGGGGGGCCTCGTGGTCCAGCGGTCGGCCTTCGAGATCGCCTACGAGAACTTCCGCCGCCGCGATACCGCGGCGCTGGTTCGGGCGAGCGCCGACCCGCCCGCCGGGGCGGTTGTGCCCCTCACCATACTCGCGGCGGGCGTGCGGCCGCCGGACCCCGTCGCGGTGTTCCGGGTGCGCCTCACCGGCCTGCCGCTCGCCGCGGCGGGCGTCGGCAGCGGCGCGGTGACGCGGCGGGGCGACACCCTGGCGGTGCACCGCACCGACCTCGCGGCGCTGCCGCGGCGGATGCTGCCGCTCGCGGACTCCGGGCTCGCGGCCTGGCTCGGGAATGAGCCGCTGATCGCCTCGGACGACCCGCGCATCGTGGCGCAGGCGCGCCAGATCGTGGGTCGCGAGCGCAACGCCGTGCGGGTGGCCGAGCTGCTGGTCGCCTGGGTGCACCGGGAAGTGCGCGCCGCCCCCGGCTCCCCGTTGCCGGGTGCCGTGCCGGCGCTCGCGGCCCGGCGCGGGGACTGCGGGGACCAGGCGGCCCTGCTCGTGGGCCTGGCCCGGGCCGCCGGCATCCCCGCACGCCCGGTGGCGGGGCTCCTCCACGCGGGCGGACGGTTCTACTATCACGCCTGGGCGGAGCTGTACATCGGCGAATGGGTGGCCGCCGATCCCGTCCTGGGCGAGTTCCCGGCGGGCGCCGCCCGCATCGGGCTCGCGATCGGCGGCCTCGCCCGCCACGCCGAACTGGCGCCGCTCGCGGGGCAGCTCGTGCTCGAGGTGCTATGATCCGGATCGACGGTCTCTCGAAGAACTACGGCAGCTTCGTGGCGGTGGACCACATCACGCTCCACGTGCCGCGGGGGACGCTCTACGGCTTCCTCGGTCCCAACGGCGCCGGCAAGACCACGACCCTGCGAATGATCGCCGGCATCCTCCGGCCCACCGCGGGGCGTGTCCTCCTCGGGGGCGACGACATCCACCGCGACCCGATCACGGCCAAGCGCCGGCTCGGCTACATCCCCGACCGCCCGTTCGTGTACGACAAGCTGACGGGCGCCGAGTTCCTGCGCTTCGTCGCGGGACTGTACGGACAGGAGGGCGACGGCGTCGAGCGGCGGATGGAGGAGCTGCTGGAGGTGTTCGAGCTGTCGAGCTGGAAGGACGAGCTCGTCGAGGCGTACAGCCACGGGATGCGGCAGAAGCTGATCATCTCGAGCGCCCTGATCCACCGTCCCGAGTGCATCGTGGTGGACGAGCCGATGGTGGGGCTCGACCCCAAGGCGGCGCGCCTGCTGAAGGACATCTTCCGGCAGTTCGTCGAGAAGGGCGGCACCGTGCTGATGAGCACGCATACGCTCGAAGTGGCGGAAGCGATGTGCGACCGGATCGCGATCATCCAGCACGGCAAGATCGTGGCCTCGGGCACGATGCCGGAGATCCGCGAGCAGACCGCGGCGGGGCACGGGGTGGGGCTCGAGGAGCTGTTCCTCAAACTCACCGGCGGCGTACACGCGAAGGAGCTGGCCGAGGTGCTGGGGGACCGGTGAGACAGCCGTCGCTGGCGCACGTCCTCCAGCCCAAGTGGCGCACCGGGCTGCAGCGCCTGCGCGAGGAGCGATCGGGCGGGACGGGGAAGATCGCGATCCTCGCCGTGGTGGCGCTCGCCTTCTGGGCGGCGGTGTTCGGCGTGCTCTACCGGGTGCTGAAATACTTCCGGGGCGTGGAGGAGTTGGGGCCGCTGCTCGCCGGCAAGCTGCTGGGCCTCGTCCTGCTGTCGTTCATCGCGATCCTCGTCCTGTCGAACGTGATCACGGCGCTGTCGAGCTTCTTCCTCGCGAAGGACCTCGACCTGCTGGTCTCGGCGCCCGTCGACTGGCTGCGGCTCTACCTCGCGAAACTCGGGGAGACGGTGGTGCACTCGTCGTGGATGGTAGCGCTGATGGCGGTGCCGATCCTCGCGGCGTACGGGGTGAGCTACGGGGGGGGGCTGGGGGTTCGCGCCGTACGCCGTGGCCGCGCTGGTGCCCCTGTTCCTGCTGCCCGCGGTCGTGGGCGCGGTGCTGACCCTGGTGCTGGTCAACGTCTTCCCGGCGCGGCGGACGCGCGACCTCCTGTCGATCATCGCCCTGGGAGCGGCGGGTGTCGTGATCCTGCTGTTCCGCATGATCCGACCCGAGCAGCTGGCGCGCCCCGAGGGGTTCCGCAACCTGCTCGACTTCATCACGGTCCTGCGCACGCCGACGTCGCCCTGGCTGCCCAGCGAATGGGCCACCGACGCGATCATGACCTGGCTGCGCGGCGGGTTTGACATGCTGCCCCTGCTGCTGCTGTGGAGCACCGCGGCCGCGTTCGTGACGCTCGGCGCGATGGCCCACGCCCGCCTGTACGCCACGGGCTTCACGCGGGCCCAGGAGGGGGCCGAGCGGTTCATCCGGGGGGGCTTCTGGCGGTGGTCGCTGCGGCACGTGCTCGCGCCGCTCCCCGTGGCCAAGCGCGAGTTCGTGCTGAAGGACATCCGGCTGTTCTTCCGCGACACCCAGCAGTGGAGCCAGCTGATCCTGCTGGCCGTGCTGGTGGTCGTGTACCTGTTCAACATCAAGGCGCTGCCGTTGTTCCGCGGCGAGCAGGTGCCGTTCTTCTTCGTCACCCTGGTATCGTTCCTCAACCTGGGGCTGTCGGGGTTCGTGCTGGCGTCGATCGCCGCCCGGTTCATCTTCCCGGCGGTGTCGCTGGAGGGCCGGCAGATGTGGCTGCTGCGCTCCTCGCCCCTCGACCTGCGGGCCCTGCTGTGGTCGAAGTACTGGGTGGGCACGATCCCCCTGCTCGTGCTGGCGCTGCTCCTGACCGGCCTCACCAATGTGCTGCTCAAGGTCACGCCGTTCATGATGGTCGTGAGCCTGACCACCATCTGCGCTCTGACGCTCGCCATCGCGGCGCTGGCGCTGGGGTTCGGGGCGCTCTATCCGCAGTTCGAGACGGAGAACGCGGCCCAGATCCCGACGTCCTTCGGGGGACTGGTGTTCATGATGTCCACGATCGTCCTGCTGGCCGCGGTGATCGTGGCGCTGGCGCGGCCGGTGTCGGTCTATCTCCAGGCACACAACGCCGGGGACCCGGTGAGCGTGGACGGCGGGATGATCGCCTGGTTCGCGGTCGCCGCGGGGCTGTGCGCCGTGGCGACCATCGTCCCCCTGCGGGTGGGACTCAGGAAGATGGAGAGCTTCGAGTTCTGAGCTACTCGACCGCCGGGCGCGCGCGGCTCGGCGCGGGGAGCATCCGCTGCCCCACGAGCCGCCGGCCCGCCAGGTCCCGCAGCATCCGACGGAAGATCGCGGACCGCAGCGGACGCGGCACGCGATACGCCCGCCGCCACAGCGCATAGATGAGCCGCCGCACGACCGCCGCCGGAATCGCGCGCCGCCGGCGACGGACCGGTTGGTGGTAGAGCACCAGCGGCACCGCGCGCGTCCCATGTCCCAGCGCTGGCTGGTGATAGTCGAAGTCCAGTGCCACCGCACCCTCCCGCCGGACCAGGTGGTGGAGCCAGGGGTTCGTAGCGTGGACCTCGCCCACCAGCGCGTC
Source organism: Gemmatimonadales bacterium (assembly GCA_035620935.1). Taxonomy (GTDB): domain Bacteria; phylum Gemmatimonadota; class Gemmatimonadetes; order Gemmatimonadales; family GWC2-71-9; genus SZUA-544. The sequence goes on along the minus strand of DASPFU010000172.1, from coordinate 12,169 downwards.
GAGCGGGCGCCCGCCCAAAGCGCGCGCGTCGACGTCGAACAGCTCCGCCAGCCGCCGGCGCAAGCGCGGTCCCAAGCCCCGGGCGCGCGCCCCGGGCGCGACGGCGACGTACCCGATGATCCCCACGTTCAGGGACCCGAGGTAGTTGCCGCTCGCGGCCCCGACGGTCCGCCCGTCCAGCTCGGCGATCAACAGATGCCAGGTCAGGTCGCTCCAGACGCGGGCATCGCGCTCGGCCAGAACGTACCGCCACTCCCGCACCGGCAGCAGCTCGGCGCGCGGGAACACCCCCCTCAACAGGCGGTGCGCCCGTCCCAACCCGGGATCGTCGGCACGCAGGATCTCCCGGACGCGCGGCGCGCTCACCCGGCGACGTCCGCCAGCGGGGGCAGCGGGAGCTTGAAGAGTTGGCGGCTGTTCTCGTAGAGGATCAGCGCGCGGTCCTGCTCCGGCAGCTTGAGCTGGCGTACGAACTCCACGTAGGACTTCATCGAGCAGATCGGCCAGTCCGACCCGTACAGGAAGCGGCTGGGCTCGCCCGCGTAGAGAATCACCTCCGCGATCTGCTCCTCCATGTAATCCTCGAACGCCTCGGTGAACTCGCCCAGAACCAGTCCGGAGAAATCGGCGTAGACGTTGGGATTCTTGTAGACGACCTCCATCGCGTCCACCAGCCAGGGGTTGCCGAGGTGACAGATGACGAGCTTGACGTTGCGGTGATCGACCGCCACCTCGTCCACCTCGAGCGGGTGCGCGTACTTGACCTTGCCGGTGGGGCTGTAGGTGTCGCCACAGTGGATCATCACCGGGACGTCGAACTCCTCGGCCAGCTCGTACACGACCTGCAGGCGCCGATCGTGCGGGTAGAAGGGCTCATAGCCGGGGTAGAGCTTGAGCCCCTTGACCAGGCCGGCCTGGAGGAAGTCCGCCATCTCCCGCAGGTCGCGCTGCTTGTAATGGCGGTACGAAATGCCCGCAACGACCCCCAGGCTCTGCACCTGCTCGATCGCCTTCACCACCTGCGCGGTCGAGGGCCGGTGCGGGGAGACGATGTAGCTCGTCAGCACCAGCGCGTAGGTCACGCCTGCCTCGCCCATCGCCGCCTGGAGCCGGTCGACCGACTCCTCGAGCGACATCGCGACCTGCTCGTGGTAGTTGTTGAGGTGGACGTGGCAGTCGATGATGGGCGTCATGGCGTCGCGCCGCTCGGGCCCGTCGGCAGGTGCACCACGCGCTGCGGGAACGGGATCTCGATGCCCTCGGTGGCGTAGCGCGCGTGCAGCCGCTTGATGAACTCGTGCTTGATGAGGAACTGACTGGTGAACTCCCGCCCTCGCAGGATCGCCGTGAAGTTCACACTCGAGTCGCCGAATTCGTTGTAGCGGATGAACGGCTCGAACCCGTGCACCCCACCCTCCACGTCGCGCATCACCTCGCGAGCCACCGCGATAGTCACCCGCTCCACCTTGGCGAGGTCGCTGCCGTACGACACCCCGAGTGTCACCAGCACGGCGCTCTCGGCATCGGGCAGGGAGCAGTTGGTGAACACCGCGGACGCGAGCTTGGCGTTCGGCACCACGGTGAGGAGGTTGGGCAGTTGGCGGATCGTCGTGTGCCGCCACGCGACGTCCTCCACGACCCCGCGCTCCCCCGACTCGAGCTGGATGAAGTCGCCCGGCCGGATCTTGCCGGACGCGAGGATGTGCAGCCCCGCGAAGAAGTTGGCGAGCGTGTCCTGCAGCGCGAGCGCCACCGCCAGGCCGCCGACGCCCAGGGCCGTGATGATCGGGACCACCGAGATCCCGAGCGTCTGCAGGATCACGAGGCCGCCCACCACGAACACGAGGGCGCGCACCACGTTCTCGACCAGCGAGGCCGCAGGCAGTCGCCCCCCCGCCGGCCCCATCGCGCCGCGCACCAGCTCGCCCGCCACCCGTGCCGCGACCCACGTGATGGACGTGATGGTGAGGACGGCGAGGGCCCGCTGCACGAGCGTCGCGGCGCGGCCCGAGAGGCCGGTGAACTCGGCCGCGACGGCCAGTGCGAGGATGGCGAGCCACAGCACGATGGGACCGCGCAGCACGCGCAGGACCGCATCGTCCCATTCGGCGCTGGTGTGGCGGGCCAGCGCCTCGAGACGCCGCAGCGCGAAGCGCCGCACGACGAGCCCCAGCACAAAAACGCCCCCCGCCACGGCGAGGGGCACGACCACCCGCATCACCTCAACCCCGAGGACCCGCATCGCGCGCCGACGCGCCCCTCAGGCAGCCACCGGGACGCCGCAGGCGTTGCAGAAGCTCGCCCCGGCCTCGAGGGCCGTCCCGCAACGAGAGCAGAACCCCGGCCCGCCACCGAGGCGGCGGCCGCAGGTCGAGCAGAACACCGCATCGGGCTCGGCGGCGGGGCCGTGGTCGGGGCACACCCGGGAGCCGGGAGCCGGGAGCCGGGAGCCGGCGGGCGCGACCGTCGCCACGTCCCCCGTCCCCCGTCCCTCTTCCCCACGCAGGGCTGCGAGCGCTTCGGTGGTGTACCGTTGCTTCAATTCCTCGTAGTCCGCATCGCCGAGCTTGCCCGTGGCGCGGTCGAACTCGATCTCCTTCAGCGCCCGCAGGGCGGTCGCGCGGGGCGAGAGGTCGTCATCGGCGCCCGCCGCCTCGTCCTCCCCTCCCGCGTCCCCCGTCCCCCGTCCCGCAACCGCCGGTCGCAGCACGGGGCCCATCACGTACCAGACCGCGCCGAGGGCGAGCAGCACGCCGGCGACGAGCTCCCAGACGTTCATGCCGAGAACTCGTCCAGCTCGCGTTGCAGGCGCGCGAGCTCTTCGGGGGATCCCTGCGGTGCGCCGGCGGCCACGGCCCCGGCCGGAGCGGCGGCCGTCGCCCGGGTCCAGCGGCGCAGCACGACCCACAGGACCGCCGAGGCGACGACGATGGCGATCCCGGGCACGAAGTACGCCGCGAGATTGAAGCCCTGCTTCGGCGGGGCCATGAGGACCGCCTGGCCGTGCTCGTCCACGAACGCCTGCACCACCTGCTCCTCGGTCAGACCGCGGTCGAGCAGCGCCAGGACCTGCCGGTGCATCTCGGGGCTCGTGGTGCAGCTGAAGTCGGTGGTGCGACAGGTGTACACGTCGAGCCCGCACCCGCAGGTGCAGCGCAGACGCTTCTCGAGCGCCTGGATGGCGGGGTCGGAGTCCCGCTCCGTGGTGGGCGTCTGCGGCCGACCGGCGCGGTTCGGGTCGAACAGGCGGCCGGACGGCGACTGGCCGGGGAGGGAGTCTTGACGGACGCCAGGACGCCACGACGCCAAGTCGCCACGACGCCACGACGCCACGACACCAAGAACAGGCAGGGCGCCGAGCTCGAGGAAGGCACGGCGGCTCACGTGCAACGTGCCGTCGTGCCGTCGTGGCGCTTCGTCGTGCCGTCGTGCCGTCATGCCTTGGCCACCAGCTTCACCGCATAGCCGGCTTCCGTGCGGCGCACGGCGAGCGGTCCGCCGCCGGGCCACATCACGATGACGCCGCCCAGCACCACGATGTACCCGCCGTACCACACCCACCACACGAGCGGGTTGATGGTGAAGCGGTACACGGTCTGCTCGGTGCCGCCCACGACCCCCGCCATCACCACGTAGATGTCCTCACGCAGGTCGCTGCGGATGCCGACCTCGGTCGAGGGCTCGAAGGTGGGCCGGCCGAGGCCATCCACGTGCTGGCGCTTCTCGGACTTGAGGATCCCGACGCGCTCGCCGTCCCTGGCCAGCTCGATGGTGCCGGCGGTGACGAGGCGGTTGAGGGCGTCGTACTGCGACACACCGAGATGCGTGAAGGTCCAGGTGTGGCCGAACGGGCTGCGCAGCGTGGCCGACTCCCCGGGACGCAGGGTGGCCTGGGTCTCCGTCTTGAACGCCATGCCGGCGAACGCGACGAACAGGACCACCATGCCGACGTGCACGATGTAGCCGCCGTAGCGGCGGCGGTTGCGGCCCACGAGACGCACCGCGGCGAGCGCGTACCCTTCGTGGTACTGGCGGTGGCGGGCACTGATGCCGCGCCCGAACTCCTGGACCACGGTGGCGAAGACGAACCCGCCCAGGACGAAGGCGACGAGGGCGTAGTAATCCCGCATCCCGGCCACCAGCAGCGCGAGACCCGTGAACAGGGCCACCGCCCCCGGCATGGCGAACTGGCGCCGGACGTTGGGCATCGAGGCGCGGCGCCACGCGATCAGCGGCCCGATCCCGGTCAGCGCGAGCAGCGCCAGGCCGAGCGGCACGTTGACCTGATTGAAGAACGGCGGCCCGACGGTGACCTTCGTGCCCTGCACCGCCTCCGAGAGGATGGGGAAGAGCGTGCCCCACAGCACGGAGAAGGCGATGCCGATGAACAGCAGGTTGTTGAAGAGGAAGCTCGCCTCGCGGCTCACCATCGACTCGAGCCGGGTCTCGGCCTCGAGCAGCGGCAGCCGCTTGGCGTACAGGCCGAAGCTCACCACCCCGGAGACGACCAGGAAGACCAGGAAGAAGTAGCCGACGCCGGACTGGGCGAACGAGTGCACGCTCGAGATGATGCCGGACCGCGTGATGAACGTCCCGAAGATGGAGAGGAGCCACGACCCGATGATCAGGCCGAAGTTCCACTTCTTCAGCATCCCGCGTTTCTCCTGGACCATCACCGAGTGCAGGAACGCGGTCATGGTGAGCCACGGCAGGAGGGACGCGTTCTCGACCGGGTCCCACGCCCAGTAGCCGCCCCACCCGAGCTCGACGTAGGCCCACCACATGCCGAGCAGGATGCCGATGGACAGGAACAGCCAGGAGACCAGCGTCCATTTGCGGATCGCGACGAGCCACTCGACGTCGAGCCGCTTGGAGAACAGCGCCGCCATGGCGAAGGCGAACGGGATGGTGATCGAGATGTAGCCCAGGTACAGCATCGGCGGGTGGAACACCATCCCGGGGTTCTGCAGCTGCGGGTTCATGCCGCGCCCGTCGACCGGCGTGAACGGCAGGCGGTCGAACGGATTCGACGCCGCGAGCATCGCCGAGATGAAGAACGCCACGACCACCGAGACGACGCCGGCTACGTACGGCAGGTACACGCGGTGGCGGGCGGACGTCAGGGCCATGGCGAGCGCGCCGAACACCGAGAGCACGACCGACCAGAAGAGCAGGCTGCCCTTCTGGCCGGCGTAGAGCGCCGACCACGTGTAGAACGTGGGCAGGTTGCGGCTGGTATAGGAGGCGACGTACTCGACGTTGAAGTCGCGCGTGAACAGCGCGTACTCGAGGCAGCACACGGCGACCAGCAGGGCGCCGGTGGTCGCGTACACCGCACGCGTGGCACTCGCCTGCAGGTCGGCGCGCCCCTGCGCGCCGCCCGCGAATCCCATCACCGCGCCCCACAGAGCGACGAGGAGCGCGACCCACAGCGCCAGGTTGCCGAGAACGGTCATGTGGCCTTCGGGACCGCCTCGTACCGCGAGCCGCACTTCGCCAGCACGTCGGTCGCGTGGATGGCGCCGTCCTTCTGCAGGCGGCCCTCGACCACGACCTCGACCGAGTCGGTGAACGTGTCGGGCGTGATCCCGCGGAAGACCACGGGATAAGTCGCGCCCCCGTCCGTGATGGTGAACCGCACGGTCTGGGTGGCGACGTCCCGCTGGATGGTCCCGGGGACGACGCGCGCGCCGACCTTCATGCCGACGTCGTAGAAGGTCGGGTCGGCGGACACCTTGCGCGACAGCTCGCTCGGCGTCAGGAAGTACTGCCCCGTCTCCTTGATCCCCGAGGCCATCAGATACCCGACGGACCCGACGATGAGGAGCGCTCCGATGGCGAACTTCAATCCGGCGTTCATAGTCGAATTATACAGTCGCGTTTGGGAAATGGCTCCAGCCGCCTGGGGCGCGCTGGCGGGGGTCACGGTTCACCCTATCGGGGCCAGCATGAAGACCTCGTGAAGATGCCCTGCGGGGGGCTTTATCGTCCAGCCCCCGCCCAATGCAAGGCCGCGGCCACGGCGCGCCGCCACTCGGCGAGGCGCGTCCGGGCCGGGGTACCGCGCCGCGCCGGCGCGAAGCGGGTGAACCGCCGGCCGGCCAGGAAGTCCTCCGGCCGGCGCCACACGCCGACCGCGAGTCCCGCGAGCCCCGCGGCGCCGAGCGCGGTGGTCTCGAGCATGTCGGGCCGGGTGACGGGCACCCCCAGGACATCCGCCTGGAACTGCATCAGGAAGTCGTTCGCCGCCGCGCCGCCATCGACGCGCAGGGCGGCGAGGCGCAGGCCGGCGTCGGCGCTCATCGCGTCGAGCACGTCCTTGGTGGAGAACGCCATCGCCTCGAGCGCGGCGCGCGCGAGGTGGGCGCGCGTCGTGCCGCGCGTCAGTCCCACGATGGTGCCGCGTGCCGCGGCCTCCCAGTGCGGCGCGCCGAGCCCGACGAACGCGGGCACGAACACCACGCCCCCGGCGTCGGGCACTCCGCGCGCGAGGGCCTCCGTCTCGCGCGCGTGCGCGATCACGCCCAGGCCGTCGCGCAGCCACTGCACGGCCGCGCCCGCGATGAACACGCTGCCTTCGAGCGCAAAGGCGCGCTCCCCGCGCGGGCCGCACGCCACCGTCGTGAGCAGGCCGCGCCGCGACGCCGCAGGCCGCACGCCGGTGTGCAGCAGCAGGAAGGCACCCGTGCCGTAGGTGTTCTTCGCCTGCCCCGCGCGCCAGCACCCCTGGCCGAACAGCGCCGCTTGCTGGTCTCCCGCGACGCCGGCGATGGGCAGCGCCCGGCCGAAGTGCTCCGCCGCGGCGACGCCGAAGTCGCCGCTCGACGCCCGGACCTCGGGCAGCGCGTCGCGCGGCACGCCGAAGACGTCGAGCAGCGGTTCGGCCCAGTCGCCGGCGCGGAGGTCGTACAGCAGGGTGCGCGATGCGTTGGTGTGGTCGGTCGCGAACACCGCGCCATGGGTGAGCCGGTGCACCAGCCAGGCGTCCACGGTCCCGAAGACCGCGTCGCCGCGCTCCACCCGCCGGGCCAGCCCGCGGACGTGGTCCAGCAGCCACTCGATCTTGGTGGCGGAGAAGTAGGGGTCGAGCACGAGGCCGGTGCGCCGGCGGATCGCGGCCCCGCGGCGCCCGCGCGCCAGCGCCGTACAGCGCGCCGCGGTGCGCCGGTCCTGCCACACGATGGCGCGGTGCAGCGGCCGGCCCGTCTCGCGCTCCCACACGCACACCGTCTCCCGCTGGTTGGTGATCCCGATGGCGGCGGGCATCGCGCCGGCCTGCGCGATGGCATCGCGCGCCGCGGCGATCGTGAGCTGGAAGAGGTCCTCCGGATCGTGCTCCACCTGTCCCGGCGCCGGGAAGTGCTGCGGGATCTCGCGATACCCGCGCCCCCGCACCTGGCCCGACGCGTCCACCACGAGCGCGGTCGAGCCCGTGGTCCCCTGGTCGAGCGCGAGGATCGTCTTCACGACCCCACTCCGGTGAAGGGCGGGCGCACCAGTCCGCGATCGGTGAGAAAGCCGGTGACATAGCGGGCGGGCGTCACGTCGAATGCGGGGTTCCACGCCTCGGTGCCCGCGGGGGCGATGGCCCGCCCGGCGAGCGACGTCACCTCGGCCCCGTCGCGGTGCTCGATCGTGATCGCGTCGCCCGCGAGGGTGGCGGGATCGATGGTGGAGGACGGCGCGACAGAGTAGAACGGCACACCGTGGTGGAAGGCCAGCACCGCCAGCGCATAGGTGCCGATCTTGTTGGCGAAGTCCCCGTTCGCCGCGATGCGGTCGGCGCCCACGAGCACGAGGTCCACCCGGGCGGCGCGCATCAGGGCCCCGGCCGCCGCATCGGTGACCAGCGTGCAGGGGATCCCGGCGTGCCGCAGCTCCCACGCCGTGAGCCGCGCGCCCTGGAGCAGCGGACGCGTCTCGTCCACCCACACGTGCACGCGGCGGCCCGCCTCGTGCGCCACGTAGACCGGCGCGAGGGCGGTCCCGATCCCGCCCGTCGCGAGCGCACCCGCGTTGCAGTGCGTGAGCACCTGCGCCCCGGGGGGCAGCAGCGGCAGGCCGTGCTCCCCGATGCGCCGGCACATCGCCCGGTCCTCGTCGAGGATCGCGCCGGCCTCGGCCGAAAGGCGCTCCCACAGGGCCGAGCCGTCCCCGGGCGCCGCCGCGGCCGCCCGGCGCATCCGGTCGAGCGCCGCCGACAGGTTCACCGCCGTGGGCCGCGTGGCGGCGAGCTCCGCCGCCAGCGCCGCGAGCCGCGCCAGGAAGCGGTCCCGCGGCGCGCCCCGCTCGTCCCGCAGACCGGCCACGAGCCCCATCGCCGCCGCGATCCCGATGAGGGGCGCGCCGCGCACCCGCAGCGTGCGGATCGCGTCGGCCATCTGCTCGACCGTGTCGAGGTCCCGCGTGACCAGTGCGTCGGGGAGCGCGGTCTGGTCCACGATCCGCACCGCGCCCGCCGGGGTGCGGGCGATGGCTTGTACGCTCATGGCGGAGAAGCTAATGCGGAGTGCGAAATGCGGAATGCGGAATGGCCGGCCGGACTCCGGAGCGCGGGCCCGGGTTGTCCGCGGGTCGGGCGATTCCGCACTCCGCATTCCCCATTCCGCATTAGTTTTCCCCCATGACCTACTCCACTCTCCTGTTCGACGTCACGGACGGCCTCGCCACCATCACGGTCAACCGTCCCGACAAGATGAACGCGCTCAACGACCAGGTGGTCGAGGAGCTGCGGGACGCCATCGAGCGCATCGCGACCGCCCCCGACATCCGCGGGGCGATCATCACCGGCGCCGGACAGAAGGCGTTCATCGCCGGCGCCGATATCGGCGACCTGGCGAAGCAGGGCTCGTTCGACGGCAAGCACCGCTCCCTGCGCGGCCAGCGGATCCTGCGCCGGATGGAGACCTGCGGCAAACCGTTCCTCGCCGCGGTGAACGGTTTCGCCCTGGGCGGCGGCTGCGAGCTGGCGATGGCGTGTCACATCCGCATCGCCAGCGAGAACGCGAAGTTCGGCCAGCCGGAGGTGAAGCTCGGCATCATCACGGGCTACGCCGGCAGCCAGCGTCTGCCGCGTCTCGTCGGGAAGGGCCGGGCCCTGCAGCTCCTGCTCACCGGTGAGATGATCGACGCCCAGGAAGCGTACCGCATCGGCCTGGCCAACAAGGTCGTGCCGCAGGCCGACCTGCTGGCGGAATCGGAGCAGATGGTGCGGGGTATCATGGCCAACGCCCCGCTGGCCGTGGCCCTGGCGATCGAGGTGCTCGACCGCGGCCTCGACATGAACCTGGATGATGCCTCGCTCCTCGAGGCGAACCTGTTCGGGTTGCTGGCATCGAGTCAGGACATGAAGGAGGGGCTGACCGCATTCCTCGAGAAACGGCCCGCCAGATTCACCGGACGCTGACGCCGCGCTTCGCCCTGGCCGCCCTGCTCGCCGGCGGGGCGGCCGCGGCGTGTTACGAGGAGCGCGAGCGCCCGGGGCCGCCGCGGCTCAGCATCAGCCTCGACCAGGAGGAGGTCACCTCCCCGGACACCCTCACGGGCCGGCTGCGCGCCACCGACGCCGACGGGATCGACTCCCTGTGGCTGGTGGTGGACACCACCCGGTTCGGCATCGAGGGGTTCCTGGTGGACGAAATCGAGGGCCCGTTCGAGGTGGAGATCCCGGCGGGCCGGGCGCCGGGGCAGGCGATCCCGCTGGTCCTCGAAGCGCGGGACCTGCTGGGCTATGTCAGCACGCTGGATACGTTTGTGCGGGTGGCTTTTCCCCTGCGCGTGGCACCTTAAGTCTTGACCTGACAACGGTTTCCGGGTAGTTTTGTAGGGCTTTCCGAGGAGTCCCGTACCCTCCCATGGCGAAGCGCAAGGAGCGGCGCCGCGGCCCCGTGGCCGTCGCCGACGCGTTGCAGGGTTACCTGTCGCGCAGCGGCCTCGCCGGCCGGGTGGCGCAGGCGCAGGTGGTGCCCGATTGGCCGCGGTTGGTGGGCGCGCCGATCGCAGCGGTGACCCGCCCCGAGAGCGTGGGCGCGGACGGGACGCTGTTCGTGCGGGTGACGACCAGCGCATGGATGACCGAGTTGCAGTTGATGGCGCCCGAGATCATGGCCAAGGTGAACGCGGGACGCGGCGCGGGCCGGGTGAAGACGATCCGCTGGCTGCTCGCGATCGAACCCATCTGACGAGGAACATGGCGAAATCCAAGCCGGCCCCCGGCGCGAGCGGCAGCGGCAAAGGCAACGGCGACTACCAGGCCGACTCGATCCAGGTCCTGAAGGGCCTCGAGGCGGTGCGGCGCCGTCCGGCGATGTACATCGGATCGGTGTCGGGCCGCGGCCTGCACCACCTCGTGTACGAAGTGGTGGACAACTCGGTCGACGAGGCGCTCGCGGGCTACTGCACGAAGATCGACGTCACCATCCACCCGGACAATTCGGTCACCGTCGTCGACAACGGGCGCGGCATCCCGGTCGACGTGCACAAGACCGAGAAGAAGCCGGGCGTGGAGATCGCGCTCACGGTACTGCACGCCGGCGGCAAGTTCGACAAGAACACCTACAAGGTGTCGGGCGGCCTGCACGGCGTGGGCGTGTCGGTGGTGAACGCCCTGTCGGAGAAACTGGACGTCTGGGTGGACCGCGACGGCAAGCGGCACCACATGGGGTTCATCCGCGGCGACACGAAGAAAAAGCTCGAGGTCGTCGGCAAGTCGCGCGCCACGGGCACGACGGTGACGTTCAAGCCCGACACCGAGATCTTCACGGAGACCCGCTTCGACTGGGGGATCCTGTCGAACCGGCTGCGCGAGTTGGCGTTCCTCAACAAGGGACTCGCCATCACGCTGAAGGACGAACGCAAGGGTCAGACGAAGGAGGAGACCTACCACTACAAGGGCGGGCTCGCCGAGTTCGTGAAGTGGCTGCTCGGGAACCGGAAACCGCTGCACCCGAAGATCTTCGTCTTCGAGACGAACCGGGAAGGCGTCGAGGTGGAGGGGGCGGTCCAGTACGACGAGGGCTACAACGAGAACACGTTCTCGTTCGTGAACAACATCAATACGCACGAAGGCGGCACGCACCTCACCGGATTCAAGTCGGCGCTGACCCGCACGATCAACGAGTGGGCCAAGAAGGACGGCCTCCTCAAGAAGGAGGACTTCACCCTCACGGGCGACGACGTCCGCGAGGGACTCACCTGCGTCCTGCACGTCAAGGTGAAGGACCCGCAATTCGAGGGGTAGACTAAGACTAAGCTCGGCAACTCCGAGGTCGAGGGGATCGTGAAGAGCGCCGTGAACGAGGCGCTCGGCGAGTTCCTCGACAAGAACCCCAGCGTGGCGCGGGCGATCATCTCCAAGGCGGTGAGCGCGGCGCGCGCGCGCGAGGCCGCCCGCAAGGCGCGCGAGTTGGTGCGGCGCAAGAACGCCCTCGAGGCGGGGCTCCTCCCCGGCAAGCTCGCCGACTGCTCGGTGACCGACCCGAAGCTGTGCGAGCTGTACCTCGTGGAGGGCGACTCGGCCGGCGGCTCGGCGAAGCAGGGCCGCGACCGCGGCTTCCAGGCGATCCTCCCGCTGCGGGGCAAGATCCTCAACGTCCAGAAGGCCCGGATCGACAAGATCCTCTCCAACGAGGAGATCCGCACGATCATCACCGCGATCGGCACGGGCGTGGGCGAGGACTTCAAGATCGACGACGCGCGCTACCACAAGATCATCATCATGACGGACGCCGACGTGGACGGCGCGCACATCCGCACCCTGCTGCTCACGTTCTTCTACAAGGAGATGCACTCACTGATCGACGCGGGCTTCGTGTACATCGCGCAGCCCCCGCTGTTCCGTGTCGCCAGGGGCAAGGAGGAGTACTACGCCTACGACGAGAAGGACCGCGAACAGGCGGTGAAGCGGCTGTCGAACGGCGGCGAGACCAAGTCGAGCGTGCAGATCCAGCGCTACAAGGGCCTCGGCGAGATGAACCCCGACCAGCTGTGGAAGACGACGATGGACCCCGCGACCCGCACCATCCTCAAGGTCGAGCTGGAGGACGCTGCCCAGGCGTCGGTGCTGTTCGAGACGCTGATGGGGGACGAGGTCGAGCCGCGGCGGCGGTTCATCGAGGAAAACGCGAAGTTCGTCCGCAACCTCGACGTTTGATCATGCTCACGCGTCGGG
>DASPFU010000171.1:0-3033 GCA_035620935.1 Gemmatimonadales bacterium | reverse complement strand
CGGCGGTCGAGAGCACGGCGGCGGCGACCCGAGCGGCACACCGCCGGTACCTGTTCCCCTGCGCCCCGCCGATGTACGACGAGCCGCTCGTCCTGGCGCGCGGCAGCGGCGTGTGGGTCGAGGATGCGGACGGACGCGCCTACCTGGACTGCTATGCCGGCATCCTGACGACCGCCCTCGGGCACTGCCATCCCGAAGTGGTGGAGCGGGTGCGCGACCAGATCGGCACACTGGGGCACACGTCGACCCTGTACGTCACCGAGCCGGCGGTCGAGATGGCCCGCCGGCTGGCGGCGATCGCGCCCGGGCGCCTCGACCGGTCGTTCTTCACGAACAGCGGCACCGAGGCAGTCGAGACGGCCGTGATGCTGGCGTGCCTCTACACCGGCCGCAGCGAGATCATCGCCCTGCGCCATTCGTACTCGGGACGCAGCCTGCTCACCACCAACATGACGGCACACGCGCCGTGGCGGCCGCTCGCCTCGCAGGTGCCCGTGAAGCACGTCGTGTCGCCGTATCCCTACCGGTGCCATTTCCGCTCGCCGTGCGACGCGAGCTGCATCGACGCGTTCGCGCGCGACTTCGAGGAAGCCATCCTCACGACGACCAGCGGCAAGCCCGCCGCGTTCTTCGCCGAGACGATCCAGGGGGTGGGCGGCTACATCGTGCCACCGCCGGGCTACTTCCAGCGGATGGCGGAGATCATCCGCCGCTACGGCGGGCTGTTCATCTGCGACGAGGTCCAGACGGGGTTCGGCCGCACCGGCGGCACGTGGTTCGGGATCGAGCACTGGGAGGTGGAGCCCGACATCATGGTGATGGCCAAGGGGATCGCGAGCGGCTTCCCGGTCGGCGCGACCATCACCCGTGACGAGATCGCCGCCGCCTGGACGGCGAAGACGATCTCGACCTTCGGCGCCAACCCGGTCTCGATGACGGCCGCCGTCGCCACGAACGAGGTGATGGTGCGCGAGGACGTCCCGGCGCGCGCCGCCGAGCGCGGTGCCCAGCTGCGCGCGGGCCTCGAGGCCCTGCAGCGCCGGCACGAGTGGATCGGTGAGGTGCGCGGGATGGGCCTGATGCAGGCCCTCGAGCTGGTCGACGACCGGCGCACCAAGGCCCCGAGCCCGACCCGGGCGAAACGGCTGCTCGAGGCGACCAAGGCCGAGGGCGTGCTCGTCGGCGTGGGCGGCCTGCACAACCACGTGATCCGCATGGGACCGTCGCTCCTGATCACCGCCGAGGAAGTGGACGACGCCCTCGACCGTCTGGGGCGGGCCTGCGCCCGCGTGGAGCGCGGCGCCTGACCCGCGTGGTGGTGGTCGCGGACGCGCACCTCGGCCAGGTGCCGCCCGCCACGCGGGACGCGTTCCACGCGTTCCTCGAGGCCGTTCCCTCCCTCGGCGATGCCCTGCTCGTCAACGGGGACCTGTTCGATTTCTGGTGTGAATACGGCGCGGTGATCCCGCGCAAGCACTTCTCCACCATCGCGCGCCTCGAGGCCCTGCGGGCCCGGGGCGTGCCCATCACGTTCATCGGCGGCAACCACGACCGCTGGGGCGGGGATTTCTTCACGCACGACCTCGGGATCGCCTATCATCCCACCGAGGTGGAGCTCGTGCTCGCGGGCCGGCGGACGTGGGTGGCCCACGGCGACGGTCTCACCGAGCAGCACTGGAGCGCCTCCCTGCTGCACCACGTGCTCAAGCACCGCTGGACGGTGTCGGCCTTCCGGGCCCTGCACCCCGCCCTGGGGTTCTGGCTCGCGGACCGCCTGTCGGGCGTGCTCGCCGACAGCACCAAGGACCAGGCCGTGCTCGACCGGGCCGAGCGGGCGCAGGCGACGTACGCCCGGGAGATGCTCAAGCGGCGCCCGGAGCTGGACCTCGTGCTTCTGGCGCATACCCACCGGCCGGCCCTGGAGACCGTGGCGCCGGGGCGCGCTTATTGCAACCCCGGTGCGTGGTTGGATGGCTTCCGTTACGCGATAGTGACGGAATCGGTCGTGGAACTGCGGCAGTTCCCCGGAGCGTAGCGCGCGCGCCACGTTTTCGGGGAGGCCGCGCGACATCCGGGGAGGACGAGGGATGCATCGGGACTGGAATAGCTTGGTGACCCGCGCCGCGACGACGGCGCTCCTCCTGGTGGCCGCGGCCTGCGGTGATTCCTCCGATCTCGTTCAACCCCCCACCCAGACACTGTACACGACCCCGACCGGACTCCTCACCGCCAACCCGCCCCAGATCTTCATCGGCGCGGGCGACATCTCGAGCTGCGGCAACAACGGCGACGAGGCCACGGCGCAGATCCTGGACACGATCCCCGGCACGGTGTACCTGCTGGGCGACAACGTGTACGAGAACGGCACGACCTCCGAGTTCAACAACTGCTACCACCCGACGTGGGGCCGCCACAAGGCCCGCTCCAAGCCGTCGGCCGGGAACCACGAGTACAACACCTCGGGAGCGAGCGGCTACTACCAGTACTTCGGGGCCGCCGCGGGCGATCCGAGCAAGGGGTACTACTCGTACGACCTCGGCCTGTGGCACATCATCGTCCTCAACAGCAACATCTCGATGGGTGCCGGGTCCGCCCAGGAGGTCTGGCTCCAGGGCGTGCTGGCGGCGCACCCCAATCAGTGCAAGCTCGCCTACTTCCATCACCCGCTGTGGTCATCCATGGGCGGCACCGGCTCGGGCGGCGCGTACTACTCGGGTGTGCGTGCGCTGCACAACACCATGTACGCCGGCGGCGTCGACGTCGTGCTGGCGGGTCACCGCCACTTCTACGAGCGCCATGAGCGCATGAAGCCGGACGGCTCGGCCGATCCCGTGAACGGCTATACCTCGATCATCGTGGGCTCGGGCGGGATCGGCGGCGGCAGCCTGACGAATCGGCATCCGCGCTACGTGACCGGCAACGGCGACACGCGCGGCGTGCTGAAGATGTACCTGTACGACGACAGTTTCGCCTGGCGCTTCATCCCGCAGGCGGGCCGGACCTACACGGACACCGGCAGCGTGGCCTGCATGC